>CAYQZG010000062.1:0-7480 GCA_964421785.1 uncultured Anaerolineales bacterium | reverse complement strand
CGATCAACCAGGGGCTGGCGGCGGTGAAGGAGAGCGGCGAGTACGACGAGATCTACGAGAAGTACTTCGGCATGGAGGGCGAGGAGGGTGGCGCCGATCTAGGCACGGTCGTGATCGGAACCAACGCGGAGTATCCGCCGTTTGAGTACGTCGACGAACAGGGGAACATCACCGGCTTCGATGTCGATCTGATGGAGGCGATTGCCCAGGAGGCGGGGTTCGAGTATGAGTTTGTGAACACCCGTTGGGACGGCATCTTCGTGGCGTTGGCGTCAGGCGAGTTCGACGCGGTGATCTCGGCGGCGACCATCACGGAGGAGCGCGAGGAGATGGTCGACTTCAGCGACCCGTACTTCAACGCCGGTCAGCGGATCGTGGTCCAAGCTGGTGAGACGGAGATTGCAGGGCCGGAGGATCTGGCGGGCAAGCGGGTGGGTGTTCAGCTGGGGACGACGGGCGACATCTGGCTGACGGACGAGACCGAGGCTGAGGTGGTGCGCTACGACGAGAACACGTTGGCGTTCCAGGCGTTGGCGAACGGGGACGTGGACGCGGCGGTGGCGGACGGGCCGACGGCGGCGGACATCATCAAGGCCAACCCGGAGATGAACCTGACGCTCGTGGAGGGCGTCTACACCGACGAGCAGTACGGTGTTGCGGTCAACCCTGAGCGTCAGGATGTGCTGCAGGCGATCAACCAGGGGCTGGCGGCGGTGAAGGAGAGCGGCGAGTACGACGAGATCTATGAGAAGTACTTCGGTACAGAGTAGGATGGCAAGACGGGGGCATCAATGAGTTTCATCGATGCCCCCGACAGAAGGTGTAGGTGCACGGAGCTGCCAAAAGGAGAACTCATGACTGCGGAAGCACAACAGGCAAGAAAGGGGAAGCTCTTGCCCTTTACTGTCCCTTGGGAAAGCATTCCCTGGTGGGCTGTTATTCTGGCCATAGTCGGCATTCTCGTCGGTTGGTCCGTCCTCACGTCTGAGGCTTACCTTGATGCCCTGAGTTTCATCGTCGACGGTGTCAAGCTCACGCTCCAAGTTACCGTCATCTCCTACCTCATTGGCCTGGTGGTGGGCTTGATCTTTGGCCTGATGCGGGTGTCGGACAATCCGATCTTCTACGCGGCCTCGACCCTCTATGTTGAGGTGATGCGTGGCGTTCCACTCTTGGTGATCATCCTCTACATGGGCTTCGTCGTCACCCCTCGTCTGCGGGAGGCGACTGATGGCAGGATCAACCTGCAGGGTCTGCCGGCCGCGATTCTGGGTATAGCGATCTGCTATGGGGCCTATATGGCCGAGGTCTACCGTGGTGGTATCGAGTCTATAGAGCATGGTCAGATGGAGGCGGCGCGTTCCCTGGGAATGAACTACATGCAGGCGATGCGCCACGTGATCCTCCCTCAGGCGATCCGCCGCATCCTCCCGCCCCTGGGCAACAACCTCATCTCAATGCTCAAGGATTCCTCTTTGATATCGGTGATCGCTCTGAATGATCTCTTGCAGACAGGTCGACTCTACGTCTCACGCACCTACCGGGCCTTCGAGGGCTACAACAGCGTGGCACTTCTCTATCTGGTAATGACGCTCTTCCTCTCCCTCGTTGTCCGCATCGTCGAAAGGAAGGCCGCCATTGAATAGCGAACCGATTATCACCATAGAGAACGTGTACAAGTCCTTCGGCCATGTCAAGGCCGTCGTCGATGTCAGCTTGGAGGTCTACCCGGGCGAGGTGGTAGTTATCATTGGGCCCTCGGGGGGTGGAAAGTCCACGCTCTTGCGCTGCATCAACAAGCTGGAGGCGATTGATCGCGGACGACTTGTCGTTGATGGCCATTCCATTGCCGAGACGAAGGACATCAACAAGGTACGGGCTGAGATCGGCATGGTCTTTCAGCTCTTCAATCTCTTTCCCCATCTCACGGCTCTGGAGAACATCACCTTGGCTCAGCGTGTGGTTCGCAAGCGAGGCGAGAAGAAGGCGAAGGAGATCGCTCACGAGCAACTGGTTAAGGTCGGCATTGGTGAGAAGTGGGATTCTTACCCCTCTCAGCTCTCAGGTGGGCAGCAGCAGCGCGTGGCTATTGCTCGCGCCTTGGCCATGGATCCCAAGATTATGCTCTTCGACGAGCCGACGTCAGCGCTCGATCCCGAGATGATCAAAGGCGTGCTGGACGTGATGCTCGACTTGGCGGAGGAAGGCATGACTATGGTCGTCGTCTCCCACGAGATGGGGTTCGTCAGGGCAGCGGCCGATCGGGTCGCCCTTCTCGACCACGGGTCGGTGGTAGAGGTAACCACGCCGGAAAAGCTATTCTCGGCGCCGGAGGAGGAGCGAACGAAGAAGTTCTTGAGTCAGATCCTTCACTAGCTGAGATCTTGAGTCGTGGTGGCTTCAGTCATACCTGCCTGTGAGAGAAATCTAGTGGCTACGACGCAGGCCCACGCCGAGCTCGTCTCTCCCGCCTGGTGAGGATCAGTACGCGTTGGGCAGCTCGAAGATGTTGAAGACGGTGCGAAGCAGGATCTTCAGGTCGAGCAGGAGCGACCAGTTCTCAATGTACCACAGGTCGTACTTAGTCCTCTCGGTGATCGATGTGTCGCCTCGCAGGCCATTGACCTGTGCCCATCCTGTCAACCCGGCTTTTTCCCAGTGGCGATCCATGTAGCGTGGTATGGAGCGGCGGAACCGATTCACGTAGACCGGCCGCTCGGGCCTCGGCCCGACCAAACTCATCTGACCCAGCAGCACGTTGATGAGCTGGGGGAGCTCATCAACATTGACCCGGCGCAGGATCCGCCCCAGCCGGGTGATACGCGGGTCGTCCTCCACCGTCCAACCCGGCCCGTTGGATTCGGCGTTCTGTCGCATAGAGCGGAACTTGAGCATACTGAATGGCTTGGCGTCCAGACCCATCCTTTCCTGGACGTAGAACACCGGCCCGGGTGAGTCCAGCTTGATCATCACTGCGACCAACAACATCACGGGCGAGAGCACGACCAGGCCGATGGCGGCCCCGGCGATGTCCATGAGGCGCTTGGCGATACGCCGCCAGCCGCGCAATGCGATATCGCGCACGGTCACCAGAGGCAGCCCTCCCAGGTCGCCAATGCCCACCGGGCTGGCCATGATCTGGAAGACATCGGGGAAGACCTTTATGGTGACCTGCCCGCGCTCGCACTCCGAGAGGAGCATCAAGATGTCTTGGTGCGTCGCTTCCGGGAGCGCGATGATCACCTCATCAACCTCGTATTGATCAATCATTGGCGCTAGCTGACCTGCGTCGCCCAGAATCTTTGCGCCCAGGGGGGCCTCCTCGCCATCTGACCCGTTGACGGCGACAAATCCGGCCACCTCATACCCGAGACCTGGGTTCGACTGGATCTTCTGGTGAACCATCCGTCCTACATCTCCGGTTCCAACGATCAACACCCGGTCGCATCCCCACCCGTGCTGTCGGAGTCGCGAGCGGATATTGGCATGGATCAGTCGACCGATGGTGATGAGGACGATGGTCACTCCCCAGCCATAGAGCACCATGCCGCGCGAGTAATCCATGGCCAGCGAGCTGTTCTTGAAGAGCAGTGAGGAGAGAGCGACGCCCATCAATGTCCCCACCGAGGTGGACTTGAACACCGAGTAGACCTCGTCCACGCGCGACGCGGTGCGTGTGACGCGATAAAGCCTGGAGAATCCGAAGACGGTGACGATCGAGAGGACGTGCGTCATGATCAGGCTGGCATAGTCAAGCAGCTGTCCCATATTCTGAGCCTGCTCCGGCCAGGGTATCCAGCGACGCATCCAGTAGGCAAGGCAGAAGGCCAGGCCTGCCATCACCATATCTGTGAGGGCCAGAGTGAGGGCGAAGACGGCCGGAGCACGGGCCATATGAGCTCTCGGTGGTGACCTCACGTGGCCTCCCGGGTCGATGGGCGATTTCGCCCAGGCCCCTTCGCCTGAGCTCCGGGGCGACTTGGTGATGGAGAGAGAGCCACTCGAAGGCGTTCTAGCTTCAGTCGTGTTGCGACAGCAGCGACGATCAGGCTGTGGAGCCACCAGGGGGTCTGCGCAGCGAAGTGCTTGCGGTAAAAGATGTCCATAGCGCGATAGAACTCCACCTGCGCTCGGGGATTCTGACGCGTGGATGCCTTCTTGACGTGGAGCACGGTCACGGCCGGATTGTAGTAGATCTTCCAGCCGGTGCCCTTGATGCGGTAGGCCCAATCCAGATCCTCACCGTACATGAAGAACGTCTCATCCATCAGGCCAACCTCCCGGATGGTATCTCCTCGCACCAGCATGAACGCCCCTACGACGGAATCGACCTCGGTAAGCTCGTCCGGATCCAGGTAGGTGAGATTGTACTGGCCGAATCGTCGACTACGGGGGAAGAGGCGCGATAATCCGATCATCCGGTAGAAGGAGATCTCCGGTGTGGGAAACGAGCGCCGGCAGGCGAGATCGAGCGAGCCGTCCGGGCGCACCAGCTTGGGGCCTACAGCTCCGGTCTTGGGATGGTCAGCCATAAAGCTGAGCATTGTAGCCAGGGCGTCCGGCGGCACTTCCGTATCGGAGTTGAGCAAGAGGGCAAAGCGAGGTGGGCGGCTGGGAGACCAGCTATGAGTCGTATCTGTTCCTTGTCCCTCTCCCCTTTGGGGAGAGGTTAGGTGAGGGGCGAAGCCAAAGGCCTTGAGCCCTTGATTGTTCGCGGCCGGATAGCCAACGTTCCTCTCATTGGCAATCAACCGGGCCTGTGGGAACTCCGCTTCCACCATCTCGGCGCTGCCATCCCAGGACGCGTTGTCCACGACGCAGACGTTGTAGGTGAAGGAGCCTTGGCTGGCGTAGACCGAACGAAGGCAGTTGCGAAGCAAGTCGCGCGTGCAATAGCTGACGATAACAATTCCCAGATCAAGCATATGTTCTGGCCACGAACGCAGTCTCAAAAAGGCCTGAACCCCTTCCGCTCAAAGGGGATCGCGGATCGATGGGCGATTTCGCCCAGGACCCGTAGGCGCAGCGGCATCCCCGCCTGCACTAAAACAGCAGTAGACGTCGCTCGTCCGATAGGTATGGCTGAAGGGCATGTTAGCACAGAGGGCCATGGTGGTCAAACCAACCACGTCAATGGAAACTCAACAAATCCCGTCAGTCCTTTCCAAGTCAGGCACCCTCCCTCTTGTCGCTGGGTGTGGAGACCGACCTTCCCTGCTTATAGATAGAGAGTAGACGGCGGGCGATCTGATCCCACGTGTACGCCTCCAGGATCGTCTGGCGCGCTCGACGCCCCATCTTGCGACGTGAGGCTTCGTCCATCGCTACCATCTGTAAGGTGGCATCGCCCAGTTGGGCGATGTCGTTGTGATCTACTAGAAGACCGTTGACGCCGTTCTCAATCACATCGCGGGATCCGCCATGAATGCTCGCCACGAGAGGGCGCTCTAGGAGCATGGCCTCCAGCATGACGATGGAGAAGTACTCTTGCGACGGGAGGATGACGGTATCAGCTGCTGCAAAGAAGTCAGGCATATCGTCGTGGGGAACCGGGGGATGTGTGAGCACGTGATGCTCGAGATGGTGTTTGTCTATCAGGCCTCTCAGCTGCGTAGCGTATTCCGTCGGTGGCTCCGGCCAGGCAAGGAGGAGCAGGCGATAGGCTTGGTGCTCCAGCTGTGGGCGGGCCTTGATGAGAGCGCGCAGCATGGTGCCTTGCCCTTTGCGAGGATCAACGCGTGATGGGATGAGCATCAGAAACTCGTCGTCGGCAATCCCCAGGCGTAGCCTCAGGCGCTGCCGGGTACCCGCGTGCGCGGGGGGGAAGGCGGTGGGGTCGATGCCGTTTGGGATCACGGTTACCCGATCGTCGCCGGGAGGGACCGCTTCGTAATGCTCGAAGAGGTACTCGGTCTCAGGCGTTGAGAGGGGCAGGATCTGGTCGCCGATGACGAGTGAGCGTTCCTCCGAGGCGATGCGCACGGGGAAGTTGTAGAGGTTGTCGAGCTCCTCGGCGGTCCCCTCTCCTCGCTCGAGGCTGTCCTCGCGCTTGCGTCTCCCCAGGGAGTGCGTGGTTAGCAGGGCCGGTGGGTGATGGGGCCAGCGAGCTTTCAGCGTAGTGGCTGTCTCCCAGCCATCGGCGTAGTGTCCGTGTAGAAGATCGTAACGTATGCCCTCTCGCTCGGCAAAGTCCAGGATCTGTCTGACGAATTCGGTGATCGGTTCGCCGTAGAGCAGCTCCTTTGGGATGTACCGGTCGGTGGGACCACAAGGGAGGCGGATGAGCCTGACGCGAGGGTCATCATCAAGGTGCTTGACCTGGCTGTCGGCGTGTGGATCGCTGTCTTGCAGGCGGGTGAAGATGTCGATCTGAGTGTCTGGGTCGGCGTGGCTAAGGGCGTGGGGTAGCTTGTTCATCACGACGGTCTGTCCGCCCTGTGATTCCTCACCCAGGCGGTCGAGCCAGTCGGGCCGGCAGTGGGGGCTGGTCCATAGTATGCGCATGGCTAAACCCTCTTCTCCTCATTCAACAATGTGGGATAGACGCTCTCTATCCAGTCTTCCAGCACTTGGTGAGCGTGTTCAAAGGCTATGGTTTCCGGGTTGCCAAGGTGACCCAGTAGCTCCTCCGGCGAGAACCACGCCAGGTCGGCGGCGTCATCGCCGGGCTGCTGGTCCCCTCCCACAACCTGGCCCAGGAAGTAGATGTTCAGACATCGGACGTCTTCATCGCCGTGGCTGTAGTGTCCCATGTAGAAATCGAACAACCCAGTCAGTACTGTCTTGAGCCCTGTCTCCTCCTCCACCTCGCGAACGGCACCAGCGCTGGGGAGTTCGTTCGCCTCCAGGAAGCCGCCGGGTATGTCCCAGCAGCCCAGGTACGGCTCGACAGCCCGCTTCACCAGCAGGAGACGTCCGTCTCGCACGACCAGCGTGCCGGCGCATGGCTTGGCATTCCGGTAGTCGACGCGCCCACATGCCGTGCATATCTGTCGCGGTCGGTCGTCTTTGGGCCGCTGGACTGTTTTCAGGAGCTCTCCACAGCGAGGGCAGAAGCGGATGGGGGTCAAGAGTTCTCCGGTCATCTCGTCCTGGGTGAAGGCGGATCCGGCGACGGGCATCTCCCGTGCGATGTACTGGAGTTTCTGCCTGCGTGATAATCGTCGAAACTGAGCCTCTGCTCGCTGCGCTTCGCTCTGACCCTCGAAAGACCATGCACCGATGAGATGCACGGGGCGACGTCCCGACGTGTAACGCGCTCCCCGCCCGCTGTTATGCTCGCTCAGGCGCCGCGTCAGGTCGGTCGTCACACCCGTGTAGAGCGTGTCGTCCGCGCAGCGTAGTGCGTAGAGAAACCAGGTTCTATAGCTCATTCAACCAACCACTCCAAGTCTGCGGTTCAATGCTGGCTCTACTGAAAGAAAGTGCCCCGGTGACTGCGTCGACCCGGTGACTGCGTCGACCCGGTGACTGCGTCGAC
>CAYQZG010000061.1:0-22060 GCA_964421785.1 uncultured Anaerolineales bacterium | reverse complement strand
TGCTGGGATTGCCCGGCAACCCGGTGGCGGCCATGATCAGCACGAGGCTCTACGCCCGCCCTGCGTTGCTCAAGATGCAGGGCTACCGTGGTTTTTCCGAGCATACTGTACGCGCACGTCTGACTGAGCCGATTGGACGGAAGGACGGTCGTCGTCACTATCTGCGGGTCTATCTGCAAGAGACCGACGGTGGCTATGAGGCCACGCTGACCGGCGATCAAGGTTCGGGCATTCTCAACTCGCTGGTGGAGGCCGACGGCCTGGCCGTGATCCCGGAGGATGCCCATCATCTGCCGACTGGCTCGGAGGTCGAGGTGATACTCCTGCACTAGCTTCGGACGGGTGTAGCAGCGGGCATAGGCGTCGAGGAGGTGAGAACAGTATGTTCCATATGGACGCGGGAGAAGCGGTGATCGTAGAACTGATGCGTATAGCGCCATGCGTCTCCCGCTACACCCGAGGGGTCTTGTAGCCTATGAAGCCAGATCGTATCTTGGCCATCGATGTTGGTGCCGGCACTCAGGATGTCTTGTTGTGGGAGGCCGGCCAGCCGATGGAGAACAACGTCAAGTTGATCCTCCCTTCCTGGACCACGGTGCTGGCCCGGCGGGTGAAGCGGGCTACGAAGGAAGGGCGGCCGATCTTCCTGACCGGCAACCTGATGGGTGGTGGTCCCATCGTCAGCGCGATGAAACGCCATCTGCGCGCTGGCTATCCCGTCTACACCACGCCCCGCGCCGCGCTCACGATTCGTGATAATCTCGATCAGGTGCGCGAGCGCGGGTACACAATTCTTGCGGAGGGTGAGGAGCCGCCCGCCGAGCGCGACCTTCTCACGCTGCGCACCCGCGATGTCGATCTGGCCGTCTTAGCAAGCGCACTGGCCCCTTTCGACGTGATCATCCCAGACACCGTTGCCGTCGCCGTGCAGGATCACGGCGAATGTCTGGAAGGCTCGAACCGTCGCTTTCGCTTCCAGCTCTGGCAGGCATTCGTCGAGAGCGGCGGTCGCATCACCGATTTGGTCTATCGCAAGCCGCCAGTTTGCTATACTCGCATGCTGGCCGTGCAGCGGGATGCTACTGGCGCGATTCTGATGGACACCGGGTCAGCGGCGCTCTGGGGCATCCTGGAGGACAGCCGCGCTGCCGCTCACCAGGAGGAGGGCTTCATCCTGGTCAACGTGGGTAATCAGCATACCCTCGGCGTGCTGCTGCGCGGTGAGCGTATTCTGGGGATCTTTGAGCATCATACCGTGCTCATGGATTGGGATAAGCTGCGTCGATTGGTCGGTGACCTCCGTGCTGGTACGTTGACCAACGATCAGGTCTACACCGACCACGGTCACGGTGCCTACGTGCACCCCGACTACGTCCCGGGCGATGGCTTCAACCTCGTGGCGGTGACTGGCCCGCAGCGGCACATAGCCGAGCCCGGGAGGTCGAGCCAGGGCTTGGAGTATATGCTAGCTGCACCCTACGGAGATATGATGCTCACCGGTTCCCTAGGACTGGTGGCTGCCGCGCGGCGACTGCTGCTGAGGAGAGCGTAACCCAGAGGAGGTAGAGGGGTGACAGAGAAGAAGCCGAAGAACTACCTGATCGATATGGACGGACGGTGATGATCGGCGATCGGATGGACACCCACATCGTCGCTGGCGTTGAGAGTGGTATGCAGACCATTCTCGTGCTCTTCGGTGTCACCGAGGACAGTGATGTCGACCGTCATCCGTACCAGCCGATCCGCATCGTCGAGTCAGTGGCGGAGATCGAGTTCTGAATCTGTCCGTTGATGCAGACAGCGCGCCGGTTCTGGGAAGTCAGCCCGGCGCAGTAGGTTGTTCGATCGAACTATCCTATGGAGGGATCAAATGGAAAGACCCTGGCTCTCTTATTACGAGGATGGTGTCCCCGCTGAGGTGGAGATACCAGACTATCCGGTTACACATAATCTTATCAAGGCTGCCAAAGAGTATCCAGACAGCCCAGCTCTGATCTTTGGGAACGTTGTTGAGCCTCTCGGCAATATGCTCATGGACGCTACTATGAGCTACCGGGAGCTGCTTGAACAAACGCGTCGCTTCGCCGCTGCACTCCAGGAGTTCGGCGTCGAGAAGGGCGATCGGGTGGCCGTCCACCTCCCCAATTGCCCTCAGTTCATCATTGCTTACTATGCGACCCTGATGGTGGGAGGGGTCGTCGTGCCCTGCAATCCTCAGTACGTGGGGCGGGAGATTGAGTATCAGCTGAACGATTCGGGCGCTGAGATAATCGTGACGCTGAGTTTGACCTACCCCATCGTAAAGGAGATTCGTGACGACACGCCGGTCAAGCAGGTCATCGTCGCGAACATCAAGGAGTACTTCCCTGGTCTGCTGAAGGTCCTCTTTACGCTCACCAAGGAGAAGAGCGAAGGTCACTACCAGGACCTCTCCGAGGATCCGAAGTCCCACTGGTTCAAGGACGTGCTTGACAGTGCCCCGGCGACGCCCTCGGAGGTGGATGTTGACATGGAGGATACGGCTTTGCTGATGTACACCGGTGGCACGACCGGTGTTCCTAAGGCTGCTCAATTGACTCAGCGGAATATCCAAGCGAATGCTGTGCAGATCCACGCCTGGCTGCCTCGTATGAAGCAGGGGGAGGAATCGATCCTCACCTCGCTGCCTCTTTTCCACTGCTACGGCATGACGACCTGCATGAACTTGGCTATCCTGGCGGCGGGCAGCATGATACTGATTCCCGATCCCCGGGTTATGCCGCATATTCTGAAGTCGATCAACAAACACCATCCCACGCTTTATCCAGGTGTCCCGGCGCTGTACGTTGCCATCAACAACTACCCGGACCTCAAGTCGTTCGATGTAAGCTCCATACGGGCATGCATCAGCGGTGCAGCCCCGCTGCCGGTCGAGGTTCAACAGAGGTTCCAGCAACTTACCGGGGCGCGTTTGGTGGAGGGGTACGGGCTCAGCGAGGCGACGCCAGTGACGCACGCTAATCCGATCTTTGGTGATAACCGGGTTGGAACGATCGGTCTGCCCTTTCCCAACACGGATGCCAAGATCGTCGATGCCGAAACCGGCGAGCGAGACCTGGCGCCTGGCGAGGTCGGCGAATTGGTGGTACGCGGACCACAGGTGATGAAGGGCTACTGGCGGATGCCCACGGAGACGGCCAACGCGCTTCGTGGCAACTGGCTCCACACAGGGGATCTGGCCCGCAGGGATGAGGACGGCTACTTCCAGATCGTGGACCGCAAGAAGGATATGATCCTTGGTGCAGGGGGCTACAACATCTACCCGCGCGAGGTCGAGGAGGTCCTCTATGAGCACCCCGCGGTCAAGGAATGCGCCGTGGTTGGGGTGCCGATCAGTGTCGAAAAGGGAGAGCGGGTGAAAGCTTTCGTCGTCCCGAAGGAGGGGGCGCAGGTCTCCGAGGAGGAGATATTGGCCTTCTGTCGCGAGAACATGGCGCCGTACAAGGTGCCGAAGTTCGTTGAGTTCCGCGATGACCTGCCCAAGACGATGGTCGGCAAGATATTGCGCCGTGTTCTGCTTGAGGAGGAGATGGCGGAGTAGCCGATGTAGTGCTACCCCGGCACAAGCCACGGTGAGATGGAGAAAGAAGAAGGGGGAGCCACCTGGCTCCCCCTTCTTTAGTATTCCTTCAACACCCCTGCTCCAAGGGGATCGCCAGATCCCCGCCGCGTACGCCGGGTACGGCGCCTATGCTGGTGCCGGTGCCGGAGGCATGTCCAGAGCGGGTTTCGAAAGATCTGGTGCCTTTCGGCCCGCCGGCTGTTCCGATCCCGATGGAGGCGGAGCGCTTCCCGAGGGTTCCACTGCTGTGTCGGCGGTGCCTTCCAGCAGGGCCACAAACCTCTCGGCGTCCAGCGTTTCGATCTCGATCAAGGTCTCGGCGATGAGATCCAGCTTCTCGCGGTGTTTCGTCAAAACGTCTGTTGCGCGCTCGTGAGCATTTTGGACGATTCGACGTACCTCTTTGTCGATCTCCTCGGCAACGGCTTCGCTATAGTCCCTCTGTTCGCCGATATCCTTGCCCAGGAAGACGAGCTCTTCCTTCTGCCCAAACGTCATAGGACCTAGTTTCTCACTCATACCGTAACGGGTCACCATATCGCGTGCCAGCTTGGTCACACGACTTAAGTCGTTCTCAGCGCCCGTTGTCACGTCACCGAAAACCAACTCCTCGGCCGTACGCCCACCCAGCGCGAACGCCAGGTCGTCCTCGTACTTGCCCTTGCTGACCAGGTTCCGATCCTCTTCGGGCAGTGCCATGGTATAGCCAGCGGCCATGCCGCGGGAGACGATCGAGACCTTGTGTACTGGGTCGCATTTCGGCAGAACGTGTGCTACGATGGCGTGACCCGCTTCGTGGTACGCTGTGATTAGCTTCTCTTCCTTAGAGATCAAGCGGCTCTTGCGCTCTGGTCCAGCGATCACACGCTCAATCGACTGCTCGAACTCAGGCATGCTGGTGACTTTCTTGTTGCGACGGGCGGCCAGAATCGCTGCCTCGTTGACCAGGTTCTCGATGTCGGCGCCAACGAAGCCCGGCGTCGCCTTGGCTATCGTCTTCAGATCGACGTTGTTGGACAGTGGCTTACCTCGCACGTGGAGCTGCAAAATCTCCTCACGCTCTCGCATATCTGGCTTGTTGAGGATAATGCGGCGATCAAATCGGCCCGGGCGCAGCAGTGCAGGATCCAGGATGTCGGGACGGTTCGTGGCAGCGATGATGATCACGTTCGTGTCTGTGTCGAAGCCATCCATCTCGACCAGTATCTGGTTCAGTGTCTGCTCGCGTTCGTCGTGAGAGCCACCCAAGCCTGCGCCTCGATGTCGCCCAACGGCATCGATCTCGTCGAGGAATACGATGCAAGGACTGTGTTTCTTTGCTTGTTCGAAAAGATCGCGCACGCGCGAGGCCCCGACGCCAACGAACATCTCCACAAACTCCGAACCGGAGATCGAGAAGAAGGGCACGCCGGCCTCACCAGAGACCGCTTTTGCAAGGAGTGTTTTGCCGGTTCCGGGTGCTCCCATCAAGAGCACACCTTTCGGAATCCGAGCGCCGAGCTGAATGAACTTCTCAGGTTCCTTCAGAAACTCGACGACCTCTCTCAGGGCCTCCTTCGCTTCTCGCACGCCACCTACATCCTCGAACGTAACGGACGGCTGATCGCCGGTATGCATACGAGCTTGGCTCTTGCCGAAGGAGAGAGCCCGACTATTGGCACCCTGAAACTGGCGCAACATAAGATATCCACCGACGAACATCGCTATCACAAGTAGAATCGACCCGCCAGCGCTCAACAACGTCATCCAATCCGGGGGCTTGACAACTTCAATTTCGACACTTGCCAGATCCTGTTGAGTGACGCCTAGATTGCGCAGTTGCTCGGTCAGCGTTGACTCGGGCCCCTTGTGCGAGACCACTTCGCTACCATCGGTGAGGTCGATTAAGAGTTTGTCATCCTCCACGCGAATGCTGGCGACGTTGCCTTCTCGTACCTGGGCTGCGACCTCCGAAAGCTTCATATCCTGAACGTCCTGCACCTGCTGGGAATAGAAGCTATAGACCAAGAACCCAACAGCAGCCAGGATGATCAGGTAGATGAACGGACTTCCTCTCGATTTACCACTCACAACCTTCCTCCATTCCTAAAAAGGACCCCAACGCACATTTCTGGGCGTTCTGGTAATATGCTTTCATCCTCACTCCATCACTTTTTACAAGATGATTATACCACAAATTAACCTCAGCCGCCACCTATTGCTCTACGTCAATCTTGAGGACCAGAATGCTATTGGCTTCTTGCGTTGTGTAGCCGGGATCCACCACTGGCAGGCGATTGCCGGGTTGACCTTCAGGATACATCCCGGTTCGCAGTTGGTAGCGTCCAGGTGGAACCCATGAGGGAATTGTCAGTTGATGTGGGTCGACAATCTCAATGCTCTGACTCCAGTGCGTGGTCGGTAGCTGTGGTTGTCTATCATCCTGAGTCACCAGATCGCCGTCTGCGCTGATGAGGTGAACAAACACGACATAACGTTGATTGATTGGGCGTATCGCTTGCCAGCGCAATGTGGCGCCCAGCATCTCGCCTGGCCTAAACGTCCTCTGTGGCAGCACGGCGCTCTTCAGGATGATCTTCCGGTCTAGATTGGCCTCCAGCGTGACATCAGGCCCGCTGCTTACAGTCAGTGTTACGCTGTCGCCAGCGCGGATCGTTGAACCGGCCTTCGGCTGTTGAGCCGTCACCTGACCCTTGGGTTCTGTGCTCCAAACGTCCTCAATCGTGACCTCTAGCCTCATCGACTCCAGGCCCGCTTTCATATCCTCCGCTGAGCGCCCGATCACATCGGGCATAGTCAGTTCCTGACCAGGCCCGCTGATGATCACGGAGACCGTTGTGTCAATCGGGATGTTTTCCCCGGCGGGCGGATCCTGCTCGATCACGATGCCTTCTTCGACGCCGGGTGCCTCGCGTTCTTCCGTGATATCCAGCTCTAGTCCTGACCGTTTCAGCAGCCTGCGTGCCTCGTCCACCGGTCTGTCCACGATCCTCGGTACCGTCACCATCACCGGTTCCTGCGTTTCCGTAATCACTGCGGTTGGTGTGACCGTTGGCGGCGCCGTCGCCATTGTGTTATACGATCGATAGACCAGCCACCACAAAGGGATCAGCCCCACTACGGCGACCAGCGCGACAACGCTCAAGATCCATGTCAGAGCCTCGGAGCCGAACGATCTTCTCTGTACCGTCTTGAGCTCGCTCTTCGATGGTTCTTTCTTGGCAGAGACGTCTGGGGAGGGGGCCGTCACGGTCGGCTGCCACCTGGTCGGCTGCTCTACCTGCGACTGGTACTCCTCCAGCACGTGAGCTAACTGCTCGGCTGTACGATAGCGTGCCGACGGCTCCTTGGACAGCACCTTGCGCACGATCCACTCCAAGCGAGGTGGTACTTGCGGGTTGTGCAACGCCAAGGGTGGAGGCTCCTCGCGTAGGTGCTTCATAGCTAGTGCTGTCGGGTTGTCCGCACGGAAGGGCGGCGCTCCGGCCAGCATCTCGTACATCACCACGCCGATGCTGTAGACGTCGGAAGCGGGCGTCGGTGAGTCGCCGGCCGCTTGCTCGGGGGCGAAGTAGATCGGACTGCCCCAGACGGTATCTGGGTCCGTGAGTCCTGATTCAGAAAGCGCTCGCGCGATCCCGAAATCGGCCACCTTGGCGCAGTTTTCTTGGGTGACCAGTACATTCTGAGGCTTGATATCCCGGTGGATGACTTCGGCCTTGTGTGCGTGTCCCACGCCGGCTGCGATCTGGGTCGCGATGTCCAGCGTCTCGGCGACGCTCAAATGGCCCTTCTGACGGATGAGCGTCTTCAAGTCTTGGCCGTCGACAAACTCCATCACGATATAGTGCTGATCGCCGTCCGTCCCCACGTCGAAGACGGTGACGACGTTCGGATGGTCGAGATTGGCAGCTGCGCGAGCTTCGCGCTGAAAGCGCTCCAGGAACTCGGGGTCGCTGGCAAATCGCTGGCGCAGCACCTTCACCGCTACCTGGCGCCCGAGTAGCACATCGACGCCTTTATAGACAACGGCCATGCCGCCGGAGCCGATGCGTGCCAGCAGGCGATATCGTTCGTTGAGCTTGACGTCTTCCATCGTCGATAACCTCAGTGTGTGGAGTACCTTTCGATTATTGTACGTCGAATCGCTGGCTTAGGCAAGGTAACCAAAGGGAACGCCTTGCTTGCGGCTGTCGATAGCTGTGATATCCTACAGTCTGATGCCAGGAGATCCAGATGTAGCGTTCTCCATTTAGGAATCTACTCCGAAGGCTCAGATGTTAGCTTGTCTTGAAGCTGGGCTTGATTCTGCATCATTCAACGGCTCGAAGTTGCCTTGAGCTTGCCCGGAGGCTTCCAGGGTGATTCAATGCTGCTCCTGGATCCGTCGTGGCCAAGCATTCACCAGCGAACACTCACCGCTAACAGGAGGGCGAGATGAAACGCAGGGACCTGAACTACGTCGTCATCGCCGCGATGCTGGCGAGCGGTCTTTACGTGACCGCCACTGGGCTGATCGCTGATCTGTTCGGGCTCCATCAGTTTGCTTTCCACCGCTACGCGGGGTATCTCTGTGCTGTATTCATCCTTCTCCACATAGTTCTCAACGGGCGACGCAGTGCTGCCTATCTACGGCGTTTGTCTCGCCAGCCGCGTGAACGCGATGCCGTGGCGGAACAGCAGCTGTGCGAAGGGTCAGCTATCGGGCGGCGCCAGATCCTCACGGCTGCTCTTTCCGCCGCTGGCGGCTTCCTGGTCGGTTGGTTGGTGCCCGACGGGCGTCAGGAGCTACCTGGCGGCGCGTCCGACATCGGTGCCCTCTACCACGAGTGGAGTATGCCAAACCACTCCCTCGACCTCCCCGTACCCAACTGGGGTAGCCGCCCCCAGCCCTACAAGACCTACCCCGACGCTGATCGGATCACTCTCCCGGATCCATCGGGATTCCACGGTCTAACCGTCGAAGAGGCGATAGAGACCCGCCGCTCGGTGCGCGACTACGAGCGTGGTCGCTCCCACGACGGGTCTCTCTCGATGGCGGCGCTTTCCCGCCTCTTACACGCAGCTCAGGGTATCACCGAGGAGCGGCTGGAGTTTCGTGCCTCGCCTTCGGCGGGCGCGCTTTACCCCATCGAGGTCTACCCGCTCGTGCATAACGTCGCCGGGCTGGCTTCCGGGATCTACCATTATGCGGTCCAGACGCATGAACTGGAGTGCCTCCAGCAAGGCGACTTCCGCAGCGAGGTGACGCGAGCGGGCCTGTATCAGGGCTTCCTGGGTCAGGCTGGTGTCTGCTTCCTCCTCTCGGCCATCTTCCAACGCTCGCGCTGGAAGTACCGTGGGCGTGCCTATCGTTACGTGCTGCTGGAGGCTGGCCACATCGGTCAGAATCTCTATCTGGCAGCCACGTCGATGGACTTGGGTGCCTGTGCTGTTGGTGCCTTCTATGACGGCCAGCTCAACGAGTTGCTGAGGTTGAACACCCAGGAGGAGGCCACGCTATACGTCATCAGCGTCGGGAAACGCACCTAGGACTCCCAGCCTCCTGGATGCCATGGAGGTCAGATCAGGAGTATCACCCTCGTCATCCCAACATCCCGCTGACCCCCTTGAATAGATAGCTGGCGAAGATGATCACGCCGGCCAGTAGCAAGATGATGTCAGATCCGACTATCAATACCTGTCGTAGTGCACCTTGCTCTCGTCGAGCTTGGAGCCCGGGGGTTTCGACTCCGCGGGGTGCCCCACCGGCACCAGGCATAGCACGCGCAGATTGGACGGAATGTTCAGCGTCTGGCGCACGTGCTTCTCATAGCGCGTGTTGGGGTAAACCCCCACCCATACGGCCCCCAGGTCGCGCCCTGCCGCGGCCAGCAGCAGATTCTCCGTCGCAGCGCTGGCGTCCTCGACCCAATGGCTGGAGTGCCGCTCGTGGGCGCAGACGACGAAGACAACCGGGGCATCGGCGCACATCCTGCTCCACGGATGGGTCTGCGACAAGCGTTGCCGCAGTTGGTCGTCGTGTACCACGATGAACTCCCACGGCTGCAGGTTGTCGGCTGAGGGGGCGGCCATCGCGGCCTCCAGCAGTGTGCTGACATCCTCGTCCGCTATCGGTTCGTCCGTGTACTTGCGAATGCTGCGGCGCTTCTTGATCAAATCGAGCATAGATACCTCCTGTTCTCTGAAGGTCGTGCAAACCTCTGCCTCAGGCCATGTTGCATCGTCTTCTTATGCTTCCTCTGCGAGTGTGAATCTCCAGGCGCACCAGTAGTCCTCAGGATGGGGATCGGGTGGACAGGCGATACACTCAGTGTCAAAGCGCGGGTCGATGGTGCTGGCGAAATTGCCGTACTCCACCAGGCCGACCGGCTTGCAAGGGAAGTCCGGCAGGCCCTTGCGCTGGCGCGCGGTCTGTACCCGGCACTTGTTCATACGGAAGATAAAGGTTCGCTCGTCGACGTCGATGATCTCCTGCTCGTTGATGCGGGCATAGAGCCGGTATTGAAGCGCTCTCTTTAGCGCCGGTATGCCTTCACCCGGCTCTATGCCGAGAAAGCGCATGATGCGTTTGGCTTCGATCACCGTGAACTGCTCCCAAGCTCGCCTATCGAGATCGATAGCGGTCTTCATGTCGAAGGCGTCCTCGGCGGCCAGAAACCACAGGCCATCATGGGCCAGCCAGTTCTTCGCCGCGATTTCCAGTAGTTGGATCAGTTCCTCTTGGGTATGCTGGCGTAGTATCTCTCGGTCTGGCATTGGCGCTCTCCTTACGGGTGTGCCCGGCCATCATCTCAGCCGAGCGTTTGGATCATGGCTTTCCGTGTGGCCCTGGCGACCTGAGCTCTGGCACGTAGTTGCCGGGCATCTTAACGGATGTCCTGCAGGTGGCTCGTGTCGTTCAGCACCACCATGGTGGCGCTCCCTGCTTTATCGACCTCGAAGACGTTGACTGCGCAGGTGCCCTGCTGCAGCCGCCAGAAGTGCTCGTTGCTCAGGCCCAGGACGGCGCAGAGCAGCACACGGTTGACAACGGTGTGTCCTACCATCGCCACCGTCTGGTCTTGGTGGCGCTCGACGACGGCATTAAGACCAGCTACGGCGCGTTCTCGCACGATGTCCAGATTCTCGCCGCCTGGAATCTGGACCATGTGGGGCATCTCGAACCAGGCTCGAAGCAGATCCGGATAATGCCTCTTTACCTCATCAGGGGTATGTCCCTGCCAGTTGCCGAAGTCGATGTCGAGTAACCCTTCGAACGACTCTACGGTCAGGCCTTGAGCCTCCGCGATCGCCTTGGCGGTCTGCATAGCTCGTTCCATGGGGCTAGCGTAGACGGCATCGACCGGCCAGCGTTTTGCCAGGTAGCGAGCGGTGATCGCCGCCTGCTTGAGCCCCACGTCGTCCAATGGCGGGTTAGCCTGGCCTCGAAAACGCACGCTCCCTCCTGGTTGGCGGTTCCAGGCCGTCTGGCCGTGCCGGACGAGGACAATCTGAGTTGTCTGCTCGCTCATGAGAGTCCTTTCCTGTTCGTTTCGATGGATCGCCCTAGGCGGTGCCAGGCGGCCAACTGAGTCGCAATGAAGCCCTCGTAGTCTTCCACGCCACGGACCAGGCGCACCGGCCCCGCTCTGTCCGGTTCTGTCACCAGCCGTCCGTTGCGCAGATCCTCGATGGTCGTTGGTAGATGGACCCGCTCAAAACGTAGGTATTCCGGATGCGTGATGGCCAGTGCAGCGATCGACTCCCATATGGCGAAGCCATCATCGTGGAACCAGAGCCTCATCAGGCCAAACCATAGGCGTACTCGTTTGACGATCATGGTCGACACAGGGTCGTCCAGCGCTTGCAGGGCGGCAAACTGCGGGCTGCGGAAGATGGCCGTGAGACCGGCTTCGCCCAATGTGATGGTGGTAGGACAGTCCGTCAGAATCGCTTGATACGCAGCCTCCGGGTCCAGCGAGAAGTTGCGCTCACCCAACGGTCGTTCCTGCCACACCAGTTCGCCGGTGGCGCCGCCCACCAGATAGAGGCTGCTGAGCTTCTTGAAGAAATCGGCGTCGAGGACGTGGGCGTGTTTCAGGTTGGTCATAGCACCGGTGGCTAGGACGACCATCCTGTTAGGGTGAGCATTGACTGTATCCACTAGGTACTGTGCAGCCTCGTTCTTCCTTGGATCTCGATCAGGGCCGCTTGCTCCACGTATTACGCGCATGCCTTCCAAGCCCAGCTGGTTGAGCAATCCTCGCGTGGTGCGAGTTGTCATACCCACCGGGCCGTTGCCGTACGTGGTGGTGACGGCATGGAGATCGATCTTTGGTTCACCCAGGAGATAGAGTAGGGCTAGTCCATCACCCACGTCCCGGAAAGGGCGCCCCATCGTCAGATCGCAGTCATAGATGACGGGTATGCGTTCATTATTCGAGACCGATTTCAGCTGGGGTAGAGTAAGGACATCCGCAGGCCCGACGATGTAGGCGTTGTACAGGAGAATGCCATCTGCGACCAGGACAGCGATGGCGAGTGCCAGGGCAAACCACCCGAAGATGCCCAGCGTTGCGGTCAGCGCTACGCCGGCCGCGATGATCAGCACAGTTAACCAGAACCAGGGACTACGAAGCAAGGTTTACCCTCCGCACGTACCTGAGATTGTATCACGCCTGCTGGAGGCTGCAAGGTGTGGACAGCGCCGGAGGCTCGTTGACGTGAGGGGGGTCCTTCTGTATCGCTATTACCTCTCCTACATCTCCTTTTCTACCCTCGGCATCATCAAACCCATGAGGAGAGCCGCGAACAGCGCCAGCGATCCACCGAAGACGAACGGCGCAGCCGGACCGAAACCCTGCCATGATCCCACGCCCTGCCACAGCACGCCGGCGATGAGCGAGGCCGGGAAGTCCAGGATGCCCAGCACGGCGTTGTAGGTGCCGTAGGCCGTGCCGCGCAGCGTCCTCGGTACGATGTCGGCCACCATTGCCTTGGTGGTCCCGTAGGCCAGGCCGTAGTAGACGCCATAGAGCCCATACAGAACCCAGATATGCCAGCCCTTGCCGGCCAGCGCAAAACCGAAGTAGATCGCAGCGTAGACCAGCCAGCCGCCGATGATGACCTTACGGCGCTCAATGCGGTCGGAGAGGGAGCCGGCCGGCGTAGAGACAATCGTGTAGACCAGGTTGAAGGTGATCAGCATACCCAGCACGCCGATGATACTGAGGCCCCGTTCCTTGGCCCGCAGCACCAGGAAGGCATCGGCGGAGTTGCCCAGGTCGAAGATGCCGACGATGATCATAAAAAGCGCAAAGCGCCGACCGAGCCCGCGGAACGAGATAGGTGGTCGTTCTTCCGTCTCCTTAACTGGCACATCCTGCGCCCCAATGGCCAGGGAGAGGACGGCCAGAAACGCGGGCACCAGGCTGATCAGGACCAGCGTCCGGAACGTCGACTCGGTCAGCTCGCCGGCACCGCCTTGAGTCAGCCACACCGCCCCTAAGGCAATCAGCAGCCCTAGGACGGCGCCGCCGGTGTCGGCGGCTCGGTGGAAGCCGAAGGCCAGCCCGCGCTGATCCTCGGAAATGGAGTCGGCCACCAGGGCGTCGCGAGGCGAGGTGCGAATGCCCTTTCCCACCCGATCGGCCCAGCGCACGGAGGCCACCACCGGCCAGGAGTTGGCCACGTAGAAGAAGGGCTTGGCCAGGGCGGCCAGGGCATAGCCGCTCACCGCCAGCCACTTGCGTGCTCGCAGCTTGTCAGAAAGCCAGCCGGAGAAAACCTTGAGCAGGCTGGCCGTTGATTCCGCCACACCCTCGATCAGACCGATGACGTTTGTCTTCACCCCCAACACGTTGGCAAGGAACAGCGGCAGGACGTTGATCACCATCTCGCTGGAGATGTCCATGAAGAAGCTGGTCAAGCTGGTCGCCCAAACGTTGCGTGGAAGATCGCCTAGCTTGTGTTTCAATGACGTTGCATCACCTTCTGTCATTGAATCTCCGATACCACAATCCATCCGTCTCTTAGATGAACCTTTCCGGCATTCCGCAGCCGGCCCAACGAGCGATTCACGCTCTCACGGCTGGTACCGACAAGGGTCGCCAACTCGGTCTGTGTCAAGGGGATCGCGATGCGCACGCCGTCCGCCGTCGGCTTGCCGTTGCATGCCGCAAATTTGCGTAGTTGGCACATCAGGCGCTCTTCCACCGTCATCGTGGCCAATTCCTCGACCTGTTCATTGAGCTGCCGTATTCGACCGCTCAATGCCTGCATCAGATTCAAAGCCAGCGCTGGATAATCGTGTAGATAGTGGTGCAAACGGTCACGATGTAGAAGGAGCAGGTGCGTCTCTGTCATTGCCTGGGCGCTGGCGGAGCGAGGTAGGTCATCTAAGAGAGACATCTCGCCGATGATCCTACCAGGGCCGAAGACGCGCACCGATAGCTCCTGACCATTCTCGCCCAGTACAAAAATGCGCACCCTCCCCCGCTCGATCAAGTAGCACGTAGAGCCGGTGTCTCCCTGGTGAAAGATGAATTCATCCGCTGTGACAACCCAGGGCTGAAGATCACTGGCTAACTGCACCAGAGCTTGATCATCCATGCCTTTGAACAGCGGCAGCGAACGGAGAAACTCTTCTCGACTCATCATCTTGCTTTCCGAGGATCTATTGTAGCTTCGACCGATGGACCTGTCAATCTTCCCCCCGCCATCCACTTTCCACTGGAGACGTCCGCTCATCACCCGAGCGATCGTAGCACCAACCCCACGTCCACGGCCACCAGTGCGCTCAAGAGTGCCTCGGCCCAGTGCTCCCGCGGTGTCGCGGTTGGAGCACCCTCGGTATCGGACAGCCATCTCGCCAGTGGACGCGGGATCAACACCAGCGGTGCCAACATCGGCTGTCTCATCAGCACAGCTGTGGCGATCATCACGCGCTCCAACATAGGTCCGTATCGATCGTTGTGCTGAGGGAGCGGCGGAGCGGCATCGGGTCCCCAGAGACCTCGTACCACGAAGCGCACCAGCACCCAGCTCGGCCACGTTAACAGACAATACCCGGTGGCGATTGCCATCCAGTGAGGATCGCGCAGTTGTCGGCCCACCTCGCTCAACATCTTTGGGGACACCTCCCCCGATGCCCACAGAACGCCGACAATCGTCAGCAGATGTAGCGTCTGATCGGCTAGGTACGACACCAGATCCCACCCCGTCGTCAGACGACGGGGCACGAGATGGCTACGAACTAGATCAATGGCGGTGTGAAGCGCGCCAATGAGTAGCGCATAGGGCCACCAGCTAGCGTCCAACCAGGCAACACAGGCCAGCGTGCAAATCGTGAGGATCCCACCGTGGACGAGCACACCAAACACAGAGCGGCTCTTCCATCGCGCGATGGCATCGACTTGGAAAACGTAGTCACCGAGTAGATGAGCCAACAGAAGTGCACAGAACATACCCCTCCTCCCTTTTGAATTCCTCCTACACTATACTGGCAATCTGTGCTTCCGACTATGATAGACGTCACACGGTTTGCCCATCCATTGGTTTTGTGCTACCCTTGGGAATGACCATCTATGCGACAAATACAAGTCCCGGTAGCCCCCTGCTTGGGTGTTGGTGACCTTCCCGGAAACTGCGCGATGGTGGTCTGGGCGAAACCGCATGCCGGTAAGTGAGTTTTTGCCTGTCGAGTTGGCCCTTATAGCTTCCGAGAAGGTTCCTCACGCCACAAAGCCATGGGGGGCTACCCAAATCTCAAACACTCTATGAAACGTTTTATGCATCATCAAAGGAGGTCACATATGCCTATCAAGGTCCCGTGGCTGAAGGGAGTTTTCCCCGCGTTGGTGACTCCCTTCGAAGGGGGGACGGAAGCTGTCGATGAGGAGGCTTACCAACGCCTCATCCGTCACGCATTGCCGAATGTCGACGGCATCGTCACCAGCGGTACGACGGGCGAGTTCCCCTATCTCACCCGCGATGAGCAGCGGCGGTTGGTCGAGATCGGCGTCGAGGAGGCCGATGGAAAGCCTGTCATCGCCGGGTGTGGTGCATCCTCGACCCAGGAGGCGCTCGCGCTGGCACGTGACGCAAGGGAGGCCGGGGCGTCCGCGGCGCTGATCGTCACACCCTACTTCCTTCACCCCTCCGACAAGGGGGTCTATCAGCATTTCTATGACATCGCCACTGGCGTCGATCTGCCCGTCATTCTCTATAACATCCCCCAGGTGATGGACCGCTATCTACCGCGCACCGTCGTGGAGGATCTGGCCGATCTGCCGAACATCATCGGCATCAAGGACTCTTCCGGCAACCTCACGTATACGATGGAGATACTGGAGTATGCCGGCGATCGGATCGACGTCTTCGTCGGTCACGACGAGGTGGTATTGCCGGCCCTGGCCGGCGGCGTGAGCGGCATGATCCTGGCCAGCGCTCAGGTCTATCCCGAGGTCTGGCAGGAGGTGATTCGTCTCCTCGACGCCGGCCAGGTCGGCAAGGCCCGCGCCAAGCAGGGGAGAGTGCAGAAGCTTTCGCGCATTTTCTGCCGCCACGGCGGTGGCGTGGCCGTCAAGGCCGCGCTGGAGATGATGGGGCTCGATATGGGCCCACCGCGCAGACCGCTCAAGAGCGTCGGCGGCGGGCTGATTCACGAGACGCGCGCCGAGATCCAGCTTGAGCTAGAGAAGCTAGGCAAGGTTCCGATGACCGGAACGGCCTTCGAGTATCCTGGCGCTCCGTTGGCCGAGCGCTTCGGCGATCTGGAGATCACAGCCGACGATATCGCCGAGCACGGCCTGCGCACCGGCAGCGGCGTCGCCGGCCAGGGTGTGGATCAGGTGCAGATCGACCTCATCGCCGGGGGCAAGGATACGCCGCTGGGCGACGCTTACGCGCTCCAGATGACGTATCCTCTCCACCGGCGCGAGGCGTTGACCACCATCCTGGAGCCGGCGCTCACCGTGCGGCCGTCGACGCTCCTGCTGCCGACGCTGCCCCAGAGAAACCTGCGCCAGGCGAACATGATCTACGGCCCGGCCCAGTCGGCCCTGGGGCGCGCCATCGTGGACGCGCTGGAGATGGAGCGTATGCCGCCACAGGCTGTCGAAGACGTGATGGTCGCTCTGGTGACGATTCACCCACGCGCGATGAATCGCCACGCCCTCGCCAAGGCTGTCCAAGCCGCTGCGACCGAGGCGATCGAACAAGCCTTCGCCCAGGGTGAGGGTGGGGAGTAAGGAGAGGAACAATGGGATACAAGACTGATTGGCTGAAAGGCATATTTCCGGCGCTTGTGACGCCCTTCGTGTCGGGTGGTGGTGTCGATGAGGATGCCTACCGGGCGTTGATTCGTTTCGTGCTGCCCTACGTGGACGGCGTGGTGCCCTGCGGCACGACTGGCGAGTTCTCCTACATGATCTTGGAGGAAAGAAAGAGGGCGGTCGAGATCTGCCTCGACGAGGTGAATGGACGAGTGCCTGTGCTGGCCGGCACCGGCTGCACAACCACCCGCGAGACCGTAGCGCTGACGACCGCGGCCAAAGAGGCCGGTGCCGACGGCGCCCTGGTCGTGGCACCTTACTACCTCAAGCCCACCTTCAACGAGGTCTACGATCACTTCCGGGCGGTGGACGACGTGGGCCTGCCCATCGTGATGTACAACATCCCGCAGTGCGCCGGTACCCACTTCAAGTGGTGGACCGCTGAGGGCGGCCTGCTCGACTTCGAGAACACCATTGGCATCAAGGACTCCTCTGGGGATCTGCCCTTTATGGAGGCCATGTTCGAGAAGGTGAAGGGGAAGGTCTCAATCTTCGTCGGTCATGACGAGGTGGTGCAGGCCGCCTTGGGGGCGGGTGCCGATGGCGCGATTCTGGCCAGCGCCAACCTGATCCCCGACGTCTGGCAGAAGGTCTACCGCGCCACGCTGGAGGGCGACCTCGCCACTGCTCGGGAGTGGCAACAGAAGGTCCAGAAGCTGGTGCGCATCGTGGTCCGTTGCGGGTCCAACCAGGCCTGCAAGGAGGGCCTCCGCATGATGGGCGTCGACGTCGGCGATTCACGCCGTCCTATCGTGCCCGGCGGTGCCTTCCGCCGCGAGGACCGTGAGGAACTGCGCCTGCAATTGGAGGCGCTGGGCAAGATCGATAGGAGCCCGGTCACCTATGATCTGGGCCAGAAGCAGGTCATGACCGATCTGTTCGCCACACATCACACCCCCGATACCGTCGCTGACTGGACGATGAAGGTGGGCGAGGGCTTCGCTGGTCCGCCCTTCCGGGAACTGGCGCACGTTGACTTGCTCATTGGGTTGAAGGACGGTCCTGTGGGCCGTGCCATCGAGCGTTCAATGGCGGGATGGGGCGAGGAGCGAAGCCTGCAGGTGATCAACGAGCAACCCTGGACCCTCCTGGTGCCTACGGTGACCATCCGCACGGCCAAGCAGCGCCGTCTCTTCGAGCGGGCTGCCGAGGGGATCAAGCTGGCCATCGACCTCAGCATCGAGGACGGCTTCTTGCCGGAGCCTATTCTGGACGACGTGGCCCTGATTGTCAACGCCTTCGTCCATCCGGCGGCGTCCATCGCCAGGCGAGTCGAGTTCAACAACTACAAGGCCGCCCGCCACGCCATCCGCAAGGCACTGGAGGGCCGCCCCACAGTGGAGGAGCTGATCGCGGAGAAGGCCGCGGCGCGCCATCCGTTCCGCTACGCGCCTTAGCGCGGCATGGGCTTTGATCCCACGGTGCTGAGCCGCCGTGATCAAAGCCCAGCCCCGCTCCGTGGGTTGACGGCTCAGCTGTGCGGGCTGAGCCAGACAGCCTGCGGAGCAGGGTTTCGCTATCAGACGGGAGGTTCAGCTCCCGGCGTTCCTCTACTTCGTCGTCGCGGTATACGGCGTGTCGAAGCTCGTGGCATGGGACTTGATGTCCACCACCGGCGTTCCATCCAGCGCATCCAGCCCCATCACGTGGAGCACGTTCTCCTCGATGCGCTCAATGCGGGCGCTGGTCACGGCGATAGGGTTGGGGCGGGCTGGGCTGCGCGTGGCGAAGACCCCGCGCAGCGGGTTGCCCACGTTGCCCCGCGGATGAACCTGCAGCACGTCGCGGCTGGATCGGTCGAAGTAACAGAGCACCAAAACCTCGCTACCCGGCTTCAGACCTAGCAGGGCATCGGTCACTGCCGGGTCGAGCACAATGCGAACCTTCTGCGCCCGCAAATCCTTACCTCGCAGAGCATCGTCGCCCTTGTCTCGCTCCACGTAGCCGATTGGCTTGAGCATAATCGTCTCTCGGTGATCGGAACTAACGCTGTCACTCATAATTGGAGCATATTATCCGACGCTCTGTCCGGGCTGTCAAATCCTGGTTCAGTCGCTTGTCTAGGAGCATGTCTCCTACAAGACCTTGGCGTTTGCCCGACTGCCTCGTTCTGGGGCGACTGGACACCGGTGAGATGTTCCACGCCGTGGTGGCCATAGAGGGCGCGTCGCAACGCAGGCTCTCTCGGTTGTGTCACTCCTATGCATAAGGCCGCTCCTGCCGATGGCATAGCCTTACAGGGGCGGCCATTCTTCTTGCATCCTGCATCCCTGCCGATTACCCTACGTGCCCGCCTCCCAAGACGCCAGATACTCCTCCTGCTCCGGCGTCAGCACGTCGATCTCGATGCCCATACTCCTTAGCTTGAGCTCAGCGATGTGCTCGTCGATCTCCTGCGGCACGTTGTAGACGTCGCGCTCCAGCTCCTCGGCATGCTTGAGCATATACTCGGCACAGAGGGACTGGTTGGCGAAGGACATATCCATCACCGCGCTCGGATGTCCCTCGGCCGCCGAAAGGTTGACCAGACGTCCTTCCGCCAGCAGGTAGATGTGGCGCCCGTCGGGTAGCACATATTCATCCACGAAAGGACGCACGCGGCGCGGCGGTTCCTGGGCCATCTCCTCCAATTTCGGGATGTTGATCTCGACGTTGAAGTGGCCTGAGTTAGCTACGATAGCCCCATCCTTCATCACCTCGAAGTGGTGTCCGTCGACCACGTTGATGTCTCCGGTGGAGGTGACGAAGATATCGCCCTGAGGGGCGGCCTCCGCCATCGGCATCACACGGAAGCCGTCCATCACGGCCTCCAGGGCTCTCAGCGGATCGACCTCAGTGACGATGACGTTCCCACCAAGTCCGTCGGCCCTCATCGCGATCCCGCGGCTGCACCAGCCGTAGCCGGCCACCACGACGGTCTTGCCGGCGACTAGGACATTGGTTGCCCGCACCACGCCATCCAGGGTCGACTGGCCCGTGCCGTAGCGATTGTCGAAGAGGTGCTTGGTCATCGCATCGTTCACCGCGACGATCGGATAGGCCAGGGCGCCATCGTTTGCCATAGCGCGCAGTCGGATCACTCCGGTGGTTGTCTCCTCGGTGCCTCCGATCACGTTGTCGATCAGCTCGGTGCGATCTTTATGCAGAGTGCTCACCAGGTCGGCTCCGTCATCCATGGTGATGTGCGGTTCATTGTCCAGCGCTGCGTGGATGTGCGCATAGTACGTGTCGTTGTCCTCTCCCTTGATCGCAAAGACGGGGATCTCGTAGTACGAGACCAGGGCTGCCGCCGCGTCGTCCTGTGTCGACAGGGGATTCGACGCGGTCAGCACCAACTCGGCGCCGCCGGCCTGCAGCGTGCGCGCCAGGTTGGCCGTCTCTGTGGTGATGTGGAGGCAGGCGGACATGCGCACACCGGAGAGCGGTTTCTCCTTGGCGAAACGCTCTCGAATGAGGCTCAGGACGGGCATCTCTCGGCTTGCCCATTCGATGCGGCGTCGACCGGCCGGTGCCAGGTCAAGGTCTTTGACGTCGTAATCCATAGCTTTGGAGTCTCCTTCTAAACCATGCTTTCAACTGTAGCTGCTCTTCGGTGACCACGTTTCACTTGGGCCAGGTGCGCTGCCGGTCCCGTTCCGCTTGAGATAGAGATCATAAGTCTGGGTAGATTGCCTTCGGCCATTCCTCTGTGGCTGCGGCCCGCTCTCGTCGGCTTGCCGTCGCCAATGGCCGCCGGAAAACCGGCAAACGATTGTAACATAAGCATAGGGGAAGGCAACTTGAGATCCGATGGCTAAACGATAGCGCCCAGCGTGACGAGCAGCGAAGAGGCCAGCATGTAAAAGGACGCTGCCTTGAAGAGAACCCAGTTCCTTCTTTCTGTGGGAGCGATGAGCTGCCATGCCGATAGGATGAACATCCCCAGGCTCATGCCGAGAAGCAAGAGGAGCGCCCACCGGTCGATATGCAGTAGACATCCCACGCTCGTAAGCACCAGTGTGTTCGCTAGATTGGCTGTGGCGATGAACAGGCGCGTTGCCCTGGGGCCGTAGACATTCGGCCACATCGGCACCTCGGCCCGTTCGTAGTCCTTGGCGTAGCGAATGGCCAGCGTCAGGATATGGGAGGGAATCCAGAGCAATACGGAGCTGGCCAACAGGATGCCGATACCATCCACACGGCCCAGCGCCAGGACCCTTCCGGCCAGCACTGGCATGCCCCCTGATATGCCTCCAAAGATGATCGACAGCGGTGTGCGTCGCTTCAGCCAGGCGGTATAGATCACAAGATCGAAGGTGAAGCCGGAGGCGACGACCAGTCCGAAGGTGGGATCCAAGGCGAAAGAGAGCAGGAGACCCATGACCGACAATAGTCCACCGAAGAGGAGCGCCTCAGCGGGGCGCACGGATCCGCTCGACAGCGGCCTGTCTGCTGTCCGTGTCATCCTGCCGTCGATGTCCCGGTCGAGAAGCATGTTGAGTGCAGTACAGCCGCTGATGGAGCATAGAAGTCCTGTCGCCATCCACACGCCTTCGAATGGGTTGAAGGGCAACCCTTGGCTGAGCGTGTAGGCACAGATCCCGGTGACCAAGAGCAGCGCTGTCTGCCGAGGTTTGGTCAACGCGCAAAGGTCGGCCAAACGGACTGCTGTGGATCGCTGCTCGACTAGTGTATCCATGCCACGCTCATGTCCCAGACGCTGGTAGAGTGGGTGACGCCGCTGTGCTTAGCACTACAACCACACTTGCCAAAGGAACAGACTTCCGAAGTGTTAGAGTCCATGCCCAAAGCAGTATAGGGGCGCTCACAGAACGATTCCTGGCCTGTCTAGCATGATCGTGCAGACGTCGGAAGTCTCTTGGCGGGAAATGAGGTTGTAGTATTAGGGCGGCCGCCGAAACGAGAATGGTTGCCATCTCGGTGCCCGTTCCTACCCACCCACCAGTCGACGTTCCTATATCTCGTTCAGAAGACCGGTCCGCTCGTTGAACGCCTCGATCAGCGCATCGATCTCGTCGACCTGACTGTGAATGTCGTCCCAGTAGTCTCGGTCGTACCACTGCGCGTTCAATGTCTCAAGCTTCTTGCCCTGCTGTTCGATCCAGGTGAAGTACTTCAGGTTGTGGATGCGCTTGGCGTCCCA
>CAYQZG010000060.1:7191-22355 GCA_964421785.1 uncultured Anaerolineales bacterium | reverse complement strand
CGTCGACCGCGGATGCCGCCAAGCCCGTCCCCGGGCCGCTTACTGCGTAGGCCGCCTAGTCCGCCGAAAGCAAGTGGGGAATGAGAGACAGGCAAGGAGATGACACGATGAGGATCACCGTTCTGAACGGCAGCCCCAAGGGCGAGCTGAGCGTCACTATGCAGTACGTGCACTACATTCAGAAGACGTTCCCGCAGCACGACCTGGAGATCGTGCACATCGCCCACCGACTTAAGCGGATCGAGCGGGATGAGGAGGCGTTCCAGGACGTCATCGACCGCGTGCGCTCGTCCGATGGCGTGCTGTGGGCCTTCCCGCTCTACGTCTTTCTGGTGCACGCCAACTACAAGCGCTTCATCGAGCTGATCGGGGAGCGAGGGGCCGAGGAAGCCTTCGTGGGTAAGTATGGAGCCGCTCTCTCCACCTCCATTCACTTCTTCGACCACACAGCCCACAACTACATCCACGCCATCTGCGATGACCTCGAGATGCGGTACGTCGGGGCCTTCTCCGCCGAGATGCAGGATCTGCTGAAGGAGGAGGGGCGGACGAATCTGACCACGTTCGCGGCGGACTTCTTCCAGGTGGTGGAGGAGCAGCGCCTGACGGCGCGGAGGTACGCGGTGATGACGCACCGAGCATTCGACTACGCGCCCGGTCCCGTGGCCCAGACTGTCGACGCGGGCGACAGGAAGGTGGTGGTCGTGAGCGACGCCACGCCGGAGCAGACGAATCTGGCGCGCATGGTCGAGTGCTTCCAGGCCGCCTTCGCCCAGGAGATCGAGGTGATCAATCTGCATGATCTGGAGATTAAGGGCGGTTGCTTGGGCTGCCTGCGATGTGGGTACGACTACGAATGCGCCTACATGGGGAAGGACGACTACATCGGCTTCTACAATTCGAAGCTGAAGACGGCCGACGTGCTGGTCTTCGCGGGGGCGATCTGCGACCGTTACCTATCGTCGACATGGAAGCAGTTCTTCGATCGCTCCTTCTTCAACACTCACACCCCCTCGCTGATGGGCAAGCAGTTCGGGTTCATCGTCTCCGGGCCCTTGAGCCAGGTGCCCAACCTGCAACAGATCCTGCAGGCGTATGTGGAGTGGCAGCAATCGAACCTGGTGGGCTTCGTGAGCGACGAGTTCGGGGACTCGGCTCACGTCGACGGGCTGCTGCAGAGCATGGCCGAGCGACTGATTCGCCTGGCCGACAAAGGCTACCGGGCGCCGGCCACCTTCCTCGGCGTGGGCGGGATGAAGGTCTTCCGCGATGACGTGTGGGGCAAGCTGCGCCTGGTCTTCCAGGCCGACCACCGGGCCTACAAACGTATGGGGATCTACGACTTTCCCCAGCGGAACCTCGGGGTGCGGCTCCTAAACACGTTTGTGACACCGCTGATGCACGTGCCCTTCATCCGGCGGGCCTTCACGTCACGCATCAAGGAGGGGATGATCCAACCCTATCAGAGGGTCCTTCAGAAGAACGACGGTGCAGGTGACGAGACGAGTTAGGCTTGGTTATTCAAGCAGAAGAGTCCTCTGCAATGAGTTCCAAGACGCGTTCTGCGTCAACGGGTTCGTGTGGTCTGACAACGTCATCCGCACCCACGTGAACGTGATGCGGATGCGTTGCTACTTCGGAATGATGTCGTGCGTTGTCCCATCTCCTGAGCAACTTACCTTCGTCGTCTTGCCAATGGAAACTGTACTTGGTCACGTTTACGTGCCCCTCCACAATGCGGAAGTACTCGAGCATCTCGAGCAAGCCGCCATCGCTTAGGCGGAGCCGATATCGGAACAAACCTACGTCTCCTTGCGCCTCCTCACGCACGGTCTGCCACTGCATGACCTGGGGACTGACCACGATCAAAGCTTTGATCCAACTCAGGTAGTCGGTCGCGTTCTTCACGCAGCCGTCTCCAGCCGCTCGATCTTCTTGATCAGATCCTGACGGAGCTCATAGAGGCCAGCCCACTCGAAAAAGTCTATGGCGTCGCCCATGTCTCCAGACTCGAAACGCTGGTGGAAGACGCGCGACTCCATCTCGTACCGCTCCTCAAACTCCTGCAAGTCCTGCTCGTATCGTTGGAGGCGCGTTCGATAACGATTCAGGGTGAGGTCGAGCACCTTGCCCAAAACCAGGTCCAGTTCGGCCTCCTCAGCATAGGCTTCCTTCAACGCTTCAAGTTTGTCCATCACGCTTTCACCTCGGGCTATTGGAACACTAAACCTACCTGGCATTATAGTGCAGAGATGGGGTTTCGCAAGGATGAAGCATCACCCCATGTGTCATCAGAAGCTCGGACGCGCGCTTGTTAGAACGTCACTCTAACGCTGAAGACTGCATGACCGATCCTCGTCGGCCTACACCGCCCATGCCCGCTCCCAGGCGGAGCGATTGTAGATCTGCCGGAAGCCGAAGGATAGGTAGAACGGCATGGCGGTCCCAACGTACGCTACACGAGCGCCCAAGGCGCCGCAGCGCCGGATGCCCTCCAGCACGGCGGCCCTGCCCAGGCCCATGCGGCGATAGTCCGGGTCGGTGGCCACCGGCTCGACGTAGGCGATGCTGTGGACCGGCTCGACCCATATACCGCAGTACGACACGAAATGGCCACTCGGTGCCTCCACCACGAGGTTGAGGTCTTTCCGATAGTTGGGGGCCGACTGCATGAACTCGCGGTCGGCGATGCCACCCTCGGGTGGCTCGTCACCGTGGTTGAACCCGCGCCAGAGGACTCGATCGACCTCGTGCAGGTTGTTATCCTCGGCCAGGCTCTTCAGCAGGAAGCCATCCGGCAGAGAGATAGGTGGGAAGGGCTCGGGGATCACGAACTCTGACATCGGTTCGCTGCCGCTGCCCTTGGTGTACCCCATCTCTGCGGCCAGCCTCTGGAAGTCACGGTCCCGGTCGTTGACGTAGACGCGGAGCCGTCTCACGCCCTCACTCACGGTGCTGATGTGCTCCTCGGCGTATCGCAGCATCTTCGCTTTTAGATCGCTGTGGTCAGGGGCAATCTCGACGTAGGCGGTCCCCATGGCGTGCTCCGGATGGATGACCCCCACGATCTCTCCACGGGCCTCCCATACGCCGATGGCGTTCAGGTTCACGTTTCGGATCAGGGGATGATAGTGCATGTACTCCCAGCGCGGCTGGAGCCAGTTGATGTGTCCGTCCCTCATCCCGTAGGTGTTCACCAGGAAGTGGCCGACACTTTCGTAGTCAGCGGCGTGATGGTAGTGCCTCACTGTCGTACGCATCGTCCTACCTCCGCTGCTCATACTCATCTCCTCGCGTCAGCCCGGACGAAGGGCTGCTCGACCTGAGGCGATGTCAACATGTCGTAGCGGCCCGGCTTTCGGTAGGCATTGCCCCACACCTCCCGCTCCCGCCATGCCCTGAGCCTTGCCAGGTCGAACGCGGCGATGGTCACGTCCTCTTCCTCCCCGGCCTCGACGATGCACGTATCCCTTGGCCCGTCGTCGTCAAACGCCATGCCGTCGAAGGCCACGGAATGGCCATTCTCCTGGGGGGCGGCGTAGTTCGCCATGGCCACGCCCACCATGTTCTCGAAGGCCCTCGCCCTAAATTGCCCGATGCGGTTCGCCTCCAGCTCGCAGGCGTTGGGCGTCAGGATCAGCTCGGCTCCCTTCAGCATCAGGAGCCTCGCGCTCTCCGGAAACTCGCGGTCGAAGCAGATCATCGCCCCGACCTTCAGCGCTCCTTGGGCCGTGTCCAGGGTGCAGACGTGGAAGGTCTCCCCGGGCGTCAAGGCGGCCTCCTTGTCGAAGTCGCAGGTGTGAACCTTGGCGTAGGTCAGCGCGATCTCGCCGTGCCGGTCGATCAGCGACAGTGTATCCCTTGGCGCGCCCTCCCAGCGCTCCAGATAGGTCAGGGTGATGGCCATGTCGAGCTCTCTCGCCAGCGCCTGGAAGTGGGTCACGAAGCTGTCCTCCTGACTGACCGCCTGGGCCAACCAGCGCTCATGGTCGTCCAGGCGAGACGAATCAGGAAACGTGTATCCCACGTTCCACATCTCCGGGAAGAGCGCGACGTCGGCGCCCAGATCGTTGGCCCGCCGACAGTACGTCTCCCCTTTCGCCAGGTTGGCCTTCTGGTCCCAGCCGGAGGCCGTCATCTGAAGCAGAGCTACCTTCACGAGGCTCATACGTCTCTCCTTACATATGTTCTACGCGGATGTGTCCACCGTTTGCCCCGGGTGACTGCGTCGACCCATGGGCTTGAGTGCAAAAGCCGATGTGATGAACCTTCCCGGAAGCCACAAGAGCCGATTCGACAGGGAGAGATGTGTTCATTCGTGTGCAGTCTTGCCCAGAGCACCATACTTCAGCTTCCGGGAAGGTCGCCGCGATGCGTGCAGTGTGGTGGACTGCAACGCCGGCGCCCTCAAACGCGCTTCCAGTACTTCCGAACCGTGCCTGCGCCAGGCTCCTCGAACTCAGACCATGCGAATCCCCTCGAAGCGAGGAAGCGATGCGCATCGCCCTCCCGCTCGGAGCTCCCCGGACAGAGTATGACCATACCGCCCGGCTTGGTCACCCGCGTCATCTCTTGGAGCTCCTCCTGGGGCTGATCGCCGAACACGTGCCCTCCCATCGTGACGTCCGCGAACCCTGGGGGGAACGGCAGATCTGTGATGAGACCGTCCACCGTGTAGACGTTCCGCAGCCCCTCTCTCCTGGTCTTCTCCTTCAGATACCGCCGCAGGTTGGCCACCGGCTCCACGGCATAGACGAAGGCCGCGCTATCGGCGGCGATCAAGGCCAATCGCCCTGTGCCACTGCCCACGTCGATCGCACTCTTGCCGGTGAAATCGACCAGTGACAGCAGCTCTTGGTCATCCCACGCCAGGAACGGCTGCGCGTCGTACAGGGCGGGGTCGACGACGTAGGTCAGCAGATCGTTGATGCTTCTCATCACGGCCTCTTCCGCCTGGCGGACGGCTTCGGGCTCCGATGGCTGGCTCGCTTCTTGCCCTGCGATCACGTCATCCAGCCACGCATTCAGCGCCGGGCATTTGTGCCGCATGGTCCATGCCACGACCGGATTGGCCCGGAGCGCGATGCCCAGCTCACGCTCTGGCAGCCAGCCGGGAAACCAACTCAGCTGAACGCTCTCCAATAGCAGCAGTGTGTTGAACGAAAGCGATGAGACGTCTATCCAGTTAACCGGCATGCGTCCTCCTGGTTCTGCGCTCAACGGCTGCAAAGGCTGCTTCATCCTACAACCTGCCTGTGCCGTCGGGACGACGGCGCTCCACTCCATACAGGCCAGGAATCGTTCTGTGAGCGCCCCTATATTGCGTTGGGTGTGGACTTCAAGACTTCGGAAGTCTGCTCCTTTGGCAAGTGCGGTTGTAGTGTTAAACGCCCTGACAGTCGCCCCAGCTCATCTACTTGACGATCATTGGCAAGAGGACGTCGTACGTCCGCTCTCGGCGCAGCACGATCCCGTCCATCGGCTGCAGCTTCACCCGCTCGGCCACCGAGCCGTCGTTGTAGCGCGCCCGCGAGCGCAGGTGGAGGGCGTCGGCGATGCAGGGGTGGCTTCCCTCACAGGTCAGGCGCACGTAGGGCTCGTCGGCAGGGTCGAGAGGCACGGCTGCGATGTGATGCCACTGGTCGCCGCCCTCTCGCTGATCGAGCGTCGCCTCCGCTGCCACGTCCCCGCCAGCGATCACCTGGTAGGTCGCGGCGGCGCTCCAGCCCGAGGACTCGGGCGCGGCCGGCCACCAGACTGCAATCGTGTACGTGTCCGAGGCCGTGATTGGTAGGTCCCAGCGGGCTTGACCCTCGCTACCCTCGCGGCACGCGTCAACCCAGTCGTGGTAGAACGGGCCACTGGCCTGCCACTGGCCGCTGTCGTAGGTGCGCGTGATCCAGCTGCCGGTGCTGGAGAAGGCAGGGCCGGCGTCGTCCAGGATCGTCTCGAAGAGGGGCGCCTGGTTCCCTGTCAGGCGGCGGTAGCCGGGGGCGATGTCGATGGTCTGCGTCTCCTGCGTGCCGTTGAGCAGGACTAGGCCATTGGTGAACCGCCTGCTATACACGTCGGGCAGGTGCTCGCGCAGGCGCACGTCATCCAGCCAGATCGTCCCTGTGCTCTCTCCCATCAGGAACTGGATGCGCGAGTCGTGCACGCTGGCGTTGGCCTGGAAGGTGACGGTGTAGGGCTGCCATTCGGCACCTAGCGTCACTTGCTGCCACAGGCCGTAGTTGTCCCAGTCGGGGCTGCCCTTCTGTGCGCTCAGGGTGATCGGCCGAGGGTGGTCGCTCTTGGCCCAGAAGGTGAGGTCGTAGGAGACGTTCCGCTGCAGGGAGCGGTCCCGTTGGGCGAGTTCGATGTGCCAGTCGACGCCCGAGGTGGAAGTGACTTCGATGCGGGCAGAGGCCGCCCCGGAGGCGGCGTCCGAGGTATCCCGCGTCACGCTGGCCGCGCAGCCGGTGCCGGCGTTGGCCCAGAAGTCCCACGGGTAGGCGATGGGGTCCTCAAAGCCGCCGTTCTCGATCTGGTTCGGCGCGGGCGGCTCACCCAGGTTGGCCCGCCGCGCCGGGCCGAGGGGGTAGCCCAGGTCGGCGTCCAGTTCGTCGTACCACCAGTCGTTGCCGTGCCAGGTGTCGCCGAACTCGTGGGCGAAGTATCCGTCGTGCATCAGCGTCAGCGCGAGGCCGAAGCGCATCCAGGGGTAGTAGTCGCGGGCGAAGGCGAGCGTCGATGGGGGCACCTTGCCGTCCCAAGGCGCGTAGTCGTAGCCGTAGGCGATCTCGTTCAGCGGAGACGATTCGAACATCGTGACCGGTGGGTCCTTGACCAGCTCCAGCCAGTCGTTGTAGAGGGACCACAGCTCGCCGAAGGCCATGTCCCCCTGGAGGACGTTCGCCGTGTGGAAGCCGATGCTGATGCCGTTGAACAGCTCGGCGATGCCCGGCTCGTGGACGTTCATGGCGTGTCCGCTGACGATGGCGTGGGGCATGCGGGCGCGGAAAGTCTCGATCTCGTGGAAGACGCCCGCCTTCCAGGCCGCGTCCAGCTCATCGGGGTCATCGGGCAGGCCGTCCTCGTCGGCGTCGATCTGGACCTCGTCCCCGTAGATGTCGTGGGTGAGCCAGGACTGGGTGGTGAAGACGTTGTCGAAGAAGACGCCGTCGGCCATCAGGCCGCTATCGAGCAGGGTCTGTATGGCGACATCCGCCTGGTGCTCGGCTACGTACGTCTTGGTCAGGTTCAGCCGGTATGAGTCGGGCCAGACCTCGATCCTGTTCCCGTCCACGTCCTTCAGATAGTAGTCGTCGGGCAGCCCGTGGTTCTCCACGGCGTTGATGGAGGTCAGGATCAGGATGTGCGGGTTGATCTGGCGCAACTCGGCCATCTGATTCGGGGTGAGGCCGTCGGCCCCGAGCAGCAGGTCCTGGCGCGCCAGGTAGGGGAGCCCCTTTTCGGCCAGGCCCCACCAACCCCACAGGTTGCCGGTGCGCGGAAAGGGCGGGTCGACCGCAGGGAGCACGCGCAGATGCGTCGAGCGTTCGTAGGCATCCGGATTCCGCGACACGGGGTGCACGAGGGAGAAGGGCTGAAGCGCGGGGCTCAGCCATGGCAGATCCCGCACGGAGCGCCGGATAGCCATACCCGGCGCGAGCATAGGTGACTGCGTCGGCCCGACGTCACCGCAGCGCACGTAGAACCAGCGGTCGTCCCGCTCGCCGAAGCCGTCCACGACGGTGGTGTGACTGGTGGTCCCCTGGCCCTGCTGGAACACCTGCGGCATGGCAGCGTAGGGAGTGTCCGGCTGCTCGCTCCAGCGGCAGTTGGCTGGCGCGGTGGTGGTGAGGCTCAGCGTGACGGAGACGGTACCCGGCGGCAGAAGGGTGGGCGCAGGGTCCAGTGTTCCCAGGGGCGGCGCAGCGACGGTCACGCTGGCGGTGCCCGGCGCGCCGCAGGCGCCGGTATCGTCACAAGGCGTGAGCTCGAAGGTGACCACGTCTCCCGCGGCAGCCTGACGGCTATCGCTAGGCGGCAGGACCACCTCGTCGTGCGGCGCCGGTTCGTCTCGCTCGTACGCGGCTGCGATCTCGGCCGCGCTGAGGGCACGGCGGCTTAACCGGACATCGTCGAACGCGGCGTCCATCACGGCCCAGTTCTCGGCGCTGCCCAGGTGGAAGGTGTCGGCGCTGCCCGTCAGCGCGGGGAAACTCCCCTCCGCCGCCAATGCGCCGTCGTAGTAGACGGCAAGGCGGTCGGCGGTGGCCGACCAGGTGGCGGCCAGGTGGTGCCACTCACCGGCGCGCCAACTGGGCGGCGCGGGCCAGGTGCCGTAGTAGGGGTCGACGCTGTCACCCAGGCCCTCGTTGCGGCTGGTGATGATGACGCGATCCTGGTTGACCTCCACGTAGAGCTGGTGCTCGTCGTCGATCACGTACGAGAAGAGGCGGGGATAGTCGTCGTAGGCGGGATCGTCCAGGTTGTGGGTGAGATTGACCCACATCTCGACGGTGCCCTCGTTTGGGTCAGCGTTGTTGGGTGCGGCGTAGGCCAGGCGGCTGTCGGCGACCGCGCCGGTCTGCACCGCCTGGCCGAAACGACCGGCGACAAACGTCAGGCCCTGGCTCTGCGCTGGCATCTGACCATCCGTGCTGACCAGGCTGTCGTCCAGGGGCAGCAGCAGGCTCTGCGGGACCTCTCCATTGGCCAGAGGGCCGCCGTTGATCAGCCAGCGGTAGGTGCTGACGCCCTCCGGGTCGTCGTCCAGATCGTTGAAGCTGGCACTGCCGCGCAGGATGGAGTCGGCGTACGCCTCGGATGGCTGCAGGGCCACTGTCGCTGTGGGTGGGGTAGCAATCCGCTCGCCCCACATCGGAACGACGACGGCCAGAGGCACCGTGACGCATACAGCCAGGAGAATGAACGCAGCGGTCGACTGTTTCCTAGACATCTGGCCCCCTGGCCTGATAAACACTTCGCAGCACGCGACTGAGGCTATGATGGAAGGGCTTGAGGTCTTGCTAGCGTCCTGCTTCTCTCAGCAGCCCTCTCTGCATCATGGCTTGTTGGAGGCTTTCAAGAAGCTCCACCTGCTCAATGACAGATAGGTTGCTCAACACCACGATCGTGTAGCCTTCCTCTTGGCTATGCATAGCGATGCTGGAGTAACCCGGAATAGAGCCAGTATGGCCCACTAGGCTATCTCCGTTGAGCATCACGTTCCTCACGCCTAGTCCGTACCCTTCTTGCAAAGGCATGTCCTCGTCAGGCGCTGCGACAAACGTCATCATCTGGGCTAGGGCTGTATCACTCAGGATATGGCCGGTGAACAACGCGTGGATGAAGTTGGCGACGTCGTCCGACGTGGACAGGATGCCACCCGCAGAGAACGCCCCCGTCTGCAGCGACGTGCGAAGTCCGGTCAGATTCCTCCTGCCCAGGTGGAGAAGCGTCTCGTCGTAGCCATTGGCGATGAGTAGGTCTTGGGAGTGGGTGGCGTATGTGGTGTGCTCCAAGCCTAGCTGGTCTGCGATCAGCGAATGCAGCAAGGTCCCGTAGCGTTTCCCCGTCGCTGCCTCCAAAATGGCTCCAAGGAGCACGTAGTTCGAGTTCGAGTAGGCGTGCTGCGTTCCGGGCTCAAACGCTGGGGCCTTCTTGCCGATCACGGCCACGAGCTCATCGGGCTGCCATCGCTTGCTCGGAAGACCCAAGTACCGGATGAGGAACCAGATGTTCTCCGTGTAGCTGGGGATGCCGCTGGTGTGGTTCAGGAGTTGCCGTACGGTAGCGGCTTCCGCGCGCGGAAGATCCAGCCACGTGTCCACGCTGTCTTCCAGCGAGATCGCTCCGTTCTCGACCTGAATCATCACCAATGCCGCGGTGTAGAGCTTCGTTACGCTCCCGATGTGAAGATGGTGATCGCGCGTCAGCGGGCAGCGCCCCTCGCTGCTGGCGTAGCCAGAAACGCCGCTCCAGCGGGTGCCATCGGGGCTTATGATGGTGACTTGAAGTCCCACGTCGCCCTTCTGCTCACTGAAGGCATCCAGAACACGCTGAAGCACATCATACCCTATCGCATAGTCGGTCTCTTTCGTCATGGGCACCGGTTCTCCACAGGCGGACGCATTCTGAGTCGTGAGATGAGAGACATGGCTCAACCAGCTCACGGTCAGCAGCGTCAATACCGCAAGTACGCCGGAAACTGGTCTGATCGCTATGCGGAAGCATCGTCTCATTTAGCATACTCCTCTGCCTCGTCGGAGACGACTGTCAGGCAGGCAAGCTCACGCCCGAAGGAGGTACGGTGTTCTCATTCTCTTTGTCATGGTTCGCTCCCAAACTTCCGTCTTTCTTTGCTGTCGGATACCCAAGTCGGGGCTGCCTGCCACCGAAGTTTACACGGAAACCAGGAGACGGCAACCCGGCAATTCACAGGCTCGACTTGAGCACCATGGGCAGGAAGACATCGTAGACCAGCTCAATGAAGACGGGGTCCTCACCCAGGCTGACGGTTGCTGTCTGGTCCGTGATGACGGAGAACCTGACGGCGAATGCCGTCGCGTAGTCCGTCACGTCGCCTCCCGTGGGGGCCGTGGGGATGGCCGACGTTACCCGGACCCGCGATCCCGTCAGGCCGGTCACCGCCAGCTCCCGACGATCATGGGCCTCGCAGCCGGGTTCGTCGAAGGTGTCCCACCAGGCGATGTGGATGGGCTGCCCGCTCCGCATGAGGCGGAAGAGGTAGAGATGATCGCTCTCCGTTCCATCGTGGAGCATCGTCAGGGTGGCCCAGTCGGCCGCCGCCAGCACGTCCGTCATCTTCTTGTAGGTGTAGTAGGAGAGCTTCTTCGTGCCCTCCGGGGGTTCTTCGCCCGGTGGACAGCCATCGTAGATCAGGCCGGTGCCGTCCCAGAAGTCGTTGTCGTCGGGGATGCCGTACGGCTCCTTCAGCCCGTAGGCCCAGAACACCTTCTCCACGCCCTGGCTGCCCAGATAGACGTAGCGCTTGAGCAGATCGACCGCCTGCTGGCGCTCCGTCTGAGGCGAATGCCCGTGTGGCTGCCCCGTGAACGTGCCGGTCTCGGTGACCCATATGGGCAGGTTGGCCGGGTACCCGTTCGTCTGCAGCATCGCCCGCAGTTCATCCATGTCGAACCGGCCGCGGTAGTCCCCGAATGCGTCGCCGAAGTAGTGCCAGTCGAAGATGTCGATGGAGTCGCCCGCCAGCACGTCCAGCACCGCCTCGTAGTTACCACCGTCGCCCCCCATCAGCACCAGCGCCGTCGAGTCCGCCTGCTTGACGGCCTGATAGGTCAGCTCCTGCACCTGGGCAAAGGCGTCATCCTCGCCGATCTGGTTGCCCACCTGCCAGTGCTTAATGGGGTTGGCGGCCATGGCGCTGATCACGTCCGGCGACGGGTACTGCCCGTCCTCCGGGTTGTAGCAGTCGACGCCGTCGCTCTCGCTGCAGCCTAGATTGGCATCGCCATCGTACCGCTCCACCAACCGATAGACGAAGTCGGCGTACTGCGTCGGGTCAGATTGGATGAAAGGGATGGACTGCTTGTCAGAGATATTCGCCAGGATGCTCATGTCCGGCGGCACCGCGCTCCACTGGGCGTCGTAGTTGATGGTGACGCCCTTCTTGGGATCGACGAAGCCGTTGAAGTCGTACCACCCATTCAGCCCCTGGTCAGCCAGCTCCCAGAAGGCGTAGACGCCCTCCCGGCTCCAGCCGACCCCGATGTCCTGCGCGTAGGAGTAGACGCGCTCCTCGCCCTCGGCCACGCTGGCGGGATGAAAGCCGAAGGGACTGCTGGGCGGTTCGGCGTTGGCCCGAACGCTGGTGGCGAACGCTGCCGCCGCCAGCAGCACAGGCAGGGATCCGAGAACGTGAGTCGCAAGCCGTGTTCGATGCAGCTTCCGCATATGATCTCCTCCCGTGTCAAGTTTTTGTTGGGTGGAGACGACGGGGGTGAGCCAACCCCGGAGCTCGTCCCGTCAGGCTCGGGTCTAAGGGTTCTTCAGGCCCGTCTCCAGCTTGTTCTTCACCTCGCGCTTGACGCGGGCTGCAAGGACGCCGTCGTGTTGACGAAGAAAGGCCCACACTGCAGCCGGGTCGTGCACGACCAGTTCGCGGAGCGCCCATGAGAGAGCCTTGACCACCATATCATCCCTATCCTCCACCAGCATACTGCATATGGCCAGCGTCCTCTCCACGTCCCCTATCCCCCCTCGGGAACGGACGTTGAGCGCCACGGTACTCACCAGGGCCGCGCGTCGCCACCAGCGATCCTTGGACCGAGCCCAGTCGCGGATGGTGTCGATCCCCACCAGACCCTCTCGCCACGCAGGTCCGGACAGGGTGCGGGCGAAGGCGTCAACCGAGCCCCAGCTGTCGATCCCCTCGCCGAGCGCTTCCAGTGTCGCTTGGTCCAAACTGCGAAACGCTGGCGGGTGGTTGGCCATCAACTCATACGCGATCCAGCGGTGCCTGTCATCGGCGAGGATAGCACGGGCCACGTCCAGCGCGTAGCCAGGCGACTCAGCCGCAATACGACGGGTGTATTCCCGTCGCACCGCGCGCATTGGCGCCGTCCTCTGCTTGGCCAGAGCCTCCAGCTCCGTCACGAGAGCTTCAGCCAGTTCAGTCGGTCCCATCGTTCCTCCCATTCGGCCCATCAACCTCACCGTCAGGCGCGACCCAGCCAGCGGATGGCTCGAAGGACCCTCATCCGCGACTCAACGGCGTTCTTGCCCCTGAGCGCCGCGCGACCTGCGCGAGCCGGTTCTGGCAGCGCGTTGCGCCAGTGGACGGGAAGCCTCCAGGTCGAGCCGCATCTCCAGCTCGAACACCTCGAACCCCAAGCTTTCATACAGGGCGCGCGCCGGATTGCGCGCTAGGACGGTCAGCTTCGCCTCCACGCAGCCCCGGCCCCGGCCCCACCCTAGCGCGGCCTGGAGTAGCGCTCGACCGATCCCCTGCCCGCGATGGCAGGGGCGCACGTAGAGCGAGTGTATGTGAAGAATCTCCTTGGGGCGAAAGACCTCGCACGGCGAGACGATGCTGGCCTCGACGACGCCCGCCGGGTCAACCTCCTGTCCCTCCACCGGCGCCAGCAGATAGACGTGCTCTTCCTTCCCAAGGCTGTCCTTGAAGCGTGAGCGAAGCTGGGACCTGACGTGACGCTCCTCATCCAGGGCATGCTCGCCGTACGAGGCCAGTTCCTTCAGCATCGCTGTGACCAGATCGATGACGGCGTCGCCATCCTGCAAGGTCGCTTCCCGCAGCTCCCCGACGGTCTGATCAGACGCCATCCCCGCCCTCCCGCCACGAACCTGAGGTACCTTCGACGACTCCCAAGGCCAGAACGACGACGGCGACTGCCCAGAGGACGATGCGCCCTCTCACGGGAATCCCCAGGTCCCCAGCGACGAGCCAGACCAAGAGCACGCCGCCCCCACACAGATTGATGGCGACAGCGCTGGCGACGCCGAGGCCGATCGCGCCCGCCGGCCCACCGTACCGCTCGATGAGGTGCGCATGGAAGACCTCCTGCCCCGCCACGCTGCCGCTGTTCCAGCCGAGGTTGTAGCCCTGGGGATCGTGCACCGCATCCAACAGCGCCGTTACCTCTTGGAGGAGCACAAACGTATCCGCCCACTCCTCCTCGGTCAGGTCGAAGACCGTCTCGCGGTGCTCCCTGGGAAAGATGATCCCCGATCCCACCAGCACCTCCTGCGGCTCCTGGAGGAAACGACAGTGCTCATTCTCCAGCACGACGTGAAGGCCTTCATGCGACGCCAGATGACAGAATGGACAGGTCATGGTCTACTCCTCTATGAAGACTCTCTCCATCCACGCGACCGCATACCGGTGGAGATCGCTCGCATCAAGAAGATGAGCGTGAGCAGCGCCAACCTTTCCCGATCTTCCCCTTCCCCCCGAAAGATACTCCCCCACGATAGTCTCGAAGTAGTCCGTATCCCACGCGACAATGCCATCCGCTGTATCGAACTCCTCAATCTCAACCCAGGTCCGTTGCCCGTCGCGAAGCATCGGCGCAGGATACCGCACCACACGCTTGTCTGGCACGTCCGCCACGTGCTCCGAGTAGTGGAGCAGGGTCACCGTGCTCAGCGAGACGCCGACCTGCAGCACCTGTCCCCCCACGTCACACAGCTTCGCCAGTGGAGAGCCCGGCCCGTAGCCGTAGTCCAGCGGGTGGTCGCGCATCAACCAGCGAGCTCTGGCCCCGACGGCGACCATCGATGCCCCGGGATTCCTGCTTCTGTACGCGCCGGGTCGGGTACGGAGGTACTCGGTCAGGATGCTCCACTTTCGGTAGGCACGGGACGTGTCCGGATCGAACGCCGGGCACTCAGCGCGATACGCGGCTTGACGCTCCAGGGACGACTCCCCGAATTGCTCTGTCGAATCCTCCCACGCCACGTACATCATGAGCGTGCCGTCGGCCGTCAGCAGATCCAGCAGGGCATCGAGCATCACGTCGGGGCCGCCAATGATCCAGCCGATGGCGTTCACCGAGACGTGGAGCATGATGGTCTGCCCGGGCTTCACGCCCAGGTTCTTGAAGTCGTGCGTCAGCTGGCTTTTGGTGACCAACGGCAGCTCTTTAGGAATCTCAGCCATGGTCGCTCCTCGACCGCTCCGTAGCCACGCTGCCCTCGGACTCGCCGCGCAGGTAGGCGCGAACGCGCTCGCACAGGGCCGCGACCTCCTCCGCGCCGCCGCGCGGGGCCTCGGGCCACTCGTCCACTCGCATGCCCCAATACTCCCTTGGCGTGCCGGGGTAGCGCGGGACGACCCAGACGTGGATATGAAGCATTCGTCTGGATGGTGATCGGTCATGGTCGGGTCTCCCGTGACTGTAGCGGTTCGCCAGGGGCCGTGTGCGGCACTTGAACCACTGAATCGCTGAACGACTGATTACACTGAACGGCTTCTACGCTCCTACGGGGCGCCGCTGGATCACGGATCCAGCGGGAGCAGGGATCGATGGGAGCAGGGATCGATGGGAGCACGGGGGCGCTACCTCTCGGTGATCAACTCGCAAAGTATCTCATCCCAGTGCGTGACGAACAGGAGGTGGCCCTCCTCGGGGAGGAAGCGGGCCGTGCAGTTCGGTATCTTGCCGGCCATGAAG
>CAYQZG010000060.1:2417-7181 GCA_964421785.1 uncultured Anaerolineales bacterium | reverse complement strand
GCCATGAAGCGTCCCATGGCCGGCGTGACCACCACGTCAGCCTCTCCCTGCCAGAGAAAGGCGGGGATGGTGATCTTCTCAAGGGGGAAGCCCCAGGGACGCGACAGCAGCCAAGCCTCCCGGGCAGCGCCGAGGGTGCCCTGTCGAAAGGCCTCGGCAAAGGTCTCTACTAGGATCTCTCGCATCCCGGATGTCTCAAAGATGACGTGGTCGGACTCCGGCTCCCCCTCGCTCATTCGAGCCAACGTCTCGGGATGACGGCCCTGAGGGGGGCCACGCACGTCACGATAGTACAGCGCGAAGATCAGGCGCCACAGGAACCAGGGCATCCAGCTGCCCACTGCGTAGCCCAACCGATTGGAGGGCAGCATGCCTTCCAGCGCGCCAGGAGCATTCACCGGCCCGACGCCGCTGATGATCGCCACCGCAGAGACGCGCTGCGGTAGAGCGTATGCGCAGGCGGCGGCGAAGGGACCTCCGCCGGAGAAGCCAGCCACCGCGAATCGTTTCAGGCCCGCAGTGTCCGCCAGCGCCGCCACGTCCTCTGGCCAATCCAGGATGGTGAAGCGTGGCTTTTCGTCGGACCGGCCCATGCCGGGCCGGTCGGGGACGATCAGGCGGACGCCGAGCTCAAGGGCAATTGAAGGGTCAGGGTGACGGAGGAGGCGGGAACCCGGCGTGCCGTGGAAGAAGAAGGCCGGCTCGCCGCCCGCTGCGCCGTACTCGGCATACGCCAGACTGCGCCCATCGCTCAATCGAATCTGCCGGTCCATTTCCGGCGCCGGAGGCTTGGCCTGATCGGTCACCTATCCCTCCGAGGCGCCAAGGGCGAAATCGTCGCAGATGATTGTGTGTTCTCTACGCCGGAACCCGTCGATCACACGTCGACGGTCCAGCTGACTCATCTCTAGGGCCTCAGCCTCCGATTGAGAGAAGTGCCTGGCGTCCGAGGCCTCGCTGTTCGGTGTGAATTCACCACCGATCGCTTTCGCTTCGAAGTGGCAGACGACCAACTGCCATTTGCTCCCGTCCGGGTACTCCGCCAGCAGGTTGGGTGACGTATAGATCCCGATGAGCCTCTGAATCTCCACAGACAGGCCGGCCTCTTCCAGCACTTCACGCTTGCAGGCCTCCGTAAGGCTCTCCCCTGGTTCCATGTAGCCGCCGGGAACAGCCCAGCGGTCGTCATCGACTCGACGGACGAGCAGCATCCTTCGCTCATCGGCGTCGAACACAGACGCCGAGCAGCCTACGGCCAGCGTGCCGCCCTTCGCAACCCGTTCGCCTACGTGGATCTCAACCATCTCACCAGGGATATCCTTGCACGTCGATCTCCCCCTCGGGGAACTCGGCTTCCGTGATAGGATACACCATAACGGCATCCTCGAATAGCTCCTGCCCAGAGGGTTGATGGTACAGCAGCGGGCCATCGACGACGTGCCACCCCAGGCTCTCGTAGAACGAGATCATAGCCTGGTCACACATGAGGAGCCCGAAATCGACCGCCATCCCTTCTCGCATGAAGCGCTGCGCTTCCCGCATCAAGCGGCTTCCCAGGCCCTTGCCCCGCCAGGTCGCTTTCGTGACGACGCCCCCGATCCCAGCTACAGTGACCTTGACCTCTCTGACGAGCACGAGCCTGCGCAGCACGTCGACGTGGCCCACCAGCTCGTCGTCAATCCAGCCCAGGATGTGCCAGTCCACGCTGGCCCACGCGGTGTCGTCATCTTCGTCGAGGAAGACAGCTATCAGCCAGTGCGTTATCTCGTCCTGCAGGGATGGTTTCAGCTCAGCGGACGAAACAATCTCGATTTGTAGTGGGTCCATAGGCTCGATACACCATATTCGCTCGCCCTGGATCGGGGATTTGGCAATCCCCTGGGAGCGGCTGTGGCCCTACTGAGGCTCCCGGGCCATGACACTTCCTCACCTCTCGCCGGTGAAAAACCCGGCGCAGCAGGCTTCTACCCGCCCCGTCCTGAGGCCGACCACGCCGTGCGTGAGATAGAGAACTCCATCCGCTCCAAGGGCTCGCCGCGAATGGAGTGCTCAGCTCGGTGCGGCATCCGTGCGATCTCCACGAAACCGCTCTTCTCAGCGCAGCGCACCATGCGGCGGTTGCCGGTCCAGGTGGCCGTGCGGACCTCCTCGAGCCCCATCTCGCGGAAGAGGTGGTCAACCAGAAGCGTCGTGGCCTCGGTGCCGTAGCCCCTGCTCCATGTCTCCTCCTCCGGTAGGCAGATACCGACGTAGGCCCTCTGGGCCTCCCGATCCAGTTGGTAGTAGTTGACCCAGCCGATGTGCCGTCCCTCGACGGTATCGACGTGCCAGCCGTAGCTATCCGGCGATTGTTCCTCGCTCCGTTGACGATGCTCTCGGTGGCGCCTCTCGAACACCTCGCGGCTGATGCCCTCGAACGGCTGGTCGGGCTGGTCGTAGTACTGCCACTCCTCCAGGTCCAGCCAACGGAAGAGGTCCTCGGCGTCGCCCTCCCGTCTCTCATCCTGCAGCACAACCTGCGTGCCAACGATTCTCATACGCCCTCCCCTACTCCTTACTTCCTACTCCCGTCTTCAGATACCGAAAACGATCGCTGTACTTCCTCTTGATAGCTGTCGGCAAGTACTTGCGTGATCTCCTTGACAAGTTGAGTCCGAATCACTGCTTTTGCCCGGTCTCCGCGTCGCGGATCCAGAGCATATCTTGACCTTGATGTCTCGCCACCAGCCAGGATCGCCCGGCGGCGTCGACGACGAGCTGATGGCCTAGACCTAGGCCGGGCACCGGTTCCGATATACCCTCTTCTGTCACGCGGTGGAGGGATCCGGCCCAGAGGAGCCAGCGCGTGCCGGCTGCGTCGGACGCCAGGTACGGCGGCGGCAGCCCGCCGCCGTACTCCAACGGTTCTCCGATTTGCATCCAGGCCCCGTCACGGACTCGGTAGAGCACAATGCTCCCGTAGCAGCTGGCGCCGCCGCAGAGCACCATCGCCGGCCACGGATCACCGGACGAATCCAGAGCGATGGCGTCGGCAAACCCGAACCGCATGGCGTCCACCGGGGGTGTGGGTGGTTTCAGCTTGGTCCATTCGCCGGAGGCGGGGTCGTAGCGCCACAGGTTCTCTTCCACGCCCATCCAGACGCGCCCCTCATTGTCCTCCTTGATGGTCGTCGCGCACCCGGCGGCGAGAGACGGATGGGGCTGGTGCCACGTCTCTCCATCAAACCAGCGCACGCCCTGTCCACCAAACGGGCCCGGGCCGCACCAATCGCATTCGCCAACCCAGACGGTTCCGGTGCGCTCTGCCGTCTCAACCGTGAAGGTGGCCCACAACTCCTGCTGGCCAACTTCCCCCAGTCCCATCGCAGCGGGCGTGAAGACCGTCCAGCGCTCGCCGTCGAGCATGCGCACGTCCTGAGACGTCGCGAGCCACAGCCGTCCCGTCCCATCGCTTTGCATCCGCCCTATCCCACGATACCAGTCGTCCTCCAGCCCGACAGGGAGCCAACCATCGTCAGCCCCGTAGACCACCCAGGACGAGCCATCCCAAGTGGCTATGGTCGTGGTGTCCTCGTTCACCACCCAGGCCCGGTCCGAGTCATCGATCCCGACCAGATCGCCATCGAAATCGGCGAGGTGAATGTGCCAGGCTCCATCCTCCAGCCTGGCGATACCTTCATCGGTGATCAACCACACCGCGCCGTCGGCCGAGGTGTGTAGGCGCTGGAACCGGCCGGGGAGCACATTCCCGACGGCCGCGACCGCTCGGAACCCTTCCGGGGGAGGAACAGGACTTGGTGTTGGGGTGGGTGGCGGGGTCACCGTACGCGTGGCGGTGGGGGATGGCCTGGGCGTTCGGCTTGGTGTATGGGTTGGCGCAGCGGTTGGTTCGGTTGTTGCAGACGGTGGCGGTGTCGGCGTATCGGAAGAGATGGGGGAGGGTGTGGGGGTGGGTTGGTCCGTCGGCGTGGGTGTGGTGACCGGCAATGGCGTAGCAGCCGGAGCACAGGCCGCGATGAGCAGGCCGAGAGCGATCAGGAGGGGACAACAAGTGTGCAATTCGTTCATTCCGTAGAGGCCTGTCCTTCCCTGAAAGAGGGCAACAATGCGTTTAGTACGAGCATCGTGGCGCATCCTATCATCGCCGCCGCCAGCCATGGGGCCAGCACGGGGAGCAAGGGCAGGAGCACCACATCTCCGACCAGGAGCCAGCCCGTCACCAGCACGCCCGCTCCGGTCACCTGCGATAGCCGCTTTCCCCACGTCTGGCGGGCCAAGGGTGCCAGACGCCGCTCCCCGGCGAGCAGGCCCTGGCCCAGCCGCCAGGCCAGCCAGGCTGTGCCAACGGCGAGCAGCGCGGCGATCACCTGTACAACCGCTGCCAGGATGGCAAACGTGCGGCTCATCCGCGTCGAGCGAAAGCCACACCATCTGGCCCAAATTCCGATGATCCGCGCGACAACCCGCAGGCTGCGCTCGCTGTTGGTGAGCACCACCAGGCCCTCCCCGGCCTCAGGCACGCTGTAGACCTGCAGTATCCACCCGGTGTTCTCCCCGCCGTGGGAGACGGCGCGCTCGCCCGTCGGCAGCGTCTCCAGGAAATGGCCCAAGCCATACGCGTCGGAGACGAATCCTACCATCCCTTCTGTCTTGATGACGGGTGTGTGAAGCAGCGAGACGCTCTCTGGCTGCAACACTTCACGCCCCGCGGGTGCCGCTTCGCCTCCCTGCCGTCGGGACGACGGCGCTCCACGGGAGGCCGCT
>CAYQZG010000060.1:0-2317 GCA_964421785.1 uncultured Anaerolineales bacterium | reverse complement strand
ACCTTTTCTATGGCGGACGCTCTGCGTGGGTAGGGCATAGCTGCGGCCACGAAGCGCGCCAGGTCGCCCACGGTCGCGTACAGCCCGCCGGGCGCCTTGGTGAGCTGTGGATTCTGCGGTGCGGGGCGACCGTCCAGGAGATACCCCGTGGCGGTGCGCGCCAGCAGGTCCGCATCGGGGGCGAAGCTGGATGAGGTCATGCCCAATGGCTTCAGCACCGCAGTGTCCAGATAATGCGCGAACGGCTGCCCGGTCACCTCCTCGATCAGCAACTCCAGCGCTGCGTAGCCGGGGTTGGCGTAGAGGAACTGCGAGCCAGGCGGATGCACGAGACGGGCCGCCTCGTCGGGGTGCCCGTTCCCCTCCAGCATGACCTCGATCGGGGGGACTGGCGCCCCGGGCGGCAGGTCGCTGTAGACCGCGCCTGCCAGGCCAGCGCTGTGACTCAACAGCCGGCGCACCGTCGCCCCGTCAGGGTCGAACGCCGCGTCCGGTAGCTGCCAGCGTGTGAGGTACTGGTTCACGGGCGCATCCAGCTCCACGCGTCCCTCTTCCACCAGGCGCAGCACCGCCCAGGCCGTCACGGGCTTGGAGATGGAGGCGACCTGAAAGACGGTGTCGTCCGTCATAGGCTGCTTGGATTCGCGATCGGCGAGACCGTAGGCACCTGTCCATACGATCTCTCCGTCGTGGATCACGGCCAGGTTTGCCCCGGGGATCTCAGCCTGCCTCAACCAGCCGGGCACGCGTTGATCGAAGGCGTCGGCCAGATCCTCGACCGATGGTCCCGGTGACGGACGACATCCAGCAAGCACCAGCAACAGAGTTTGTACTGCGGCGTAGGTAAGCGCAGCGGCATAGGCCTGCGCTATTCGCCTGTCGCGTTTATGCATTTGGGTGTTCTCACCTTGTTGATGTGGGTGGACGGGTCGACGCGTTCACCGTCGCCTTGGCAGTCTGATGCAGCGGAATCGCAAACGGTGATCTCTTCGCGATTGTTTGCCACACTCAATCAGCAATCCGTCGACAACAGATGCTCTTGGCTGCGCAGGGCGAAAGATCGCCCGTCAATGGCACGCGACACGGCCAGAACGCCGTCCAGATGATCCACCTCGTGCTGAAGCAGCTCGGAAAGATCACCGCGCCTGAGGCGGCCCGGTGGGCGCCCTGTCCTATCGCAGCCCTTGGTCGCTCACAGAGTGTTTGCCAGGCGCCGCCATCGGCTCTGCCGATAGCGGTAGAAGAGATATGTAGAGGAGGGTGTCCCGTTGGAGAAGGGCTTGTCACACCTTCTCTGCGGAGCTCGAAAGCTCGGTTTGAATGCGTGCTATCATGCGTTGGTATACCCTCCTCGGGCTTGCCAGCCGCCGAAGCGGCTAGACCTTTGTCGTCGATGGTGTGATTGCTTCAGCCCATCTTCCGTTACTGTCGCCTCAGAGCAGATCGCTCAGGCTCTCTACGGCCTCCGCGATCCGCCGCTTCCGGCGCAGGCTGAACCAGCGTACATCCCCCGATCCAATGACAGTGGCACCTTTCGATTCGCAGACCTCCGTTATCTGCTCGATGGTCTGGTTGGCGCCCCATGCGCTAGGGAAGAAATGCGTGAGCAGAATGGCGACCCGCTTACCCGCCAGCGACGGGATCTGATCCAGGTAACTCTTCATGGCCGCCGACATCCGCCCCCCGTTCACGGGAGAACCGAGCACCAGCGCATCATGGGCGTCGATGGGCGGCTTGGTCTTGAGCGCTGCCGTGGTGGCGCTCAAATCCACCGGCCCGGCGGTCTCCAGTTGCTCCAGCGTCACGTCGTGCCCGTCCGCAGCCAGCCTCTTCTCCAGCTTCCTGGCGACGGACAGTGTATGGCCGGTATGAGAGTAGACAATGATGCCGATCGTCATGCCGTCTATCCTTTTCTTATACTCAACTCAATCCGGATGCGGGGGTGGCACACGCCCTTTACCATACCCCGGGAATCAGCCGACAGCGCGTCTGCTCCATGTAGTTCTGATACCCCTCCAGCTCAGTTCGAAGCATCTGATCCTCCAAGCCGGTGCGGACGACGAGGGCCGCCACCATCCCTATGGTGGGAATCAGCGCCCAGATCGCGTCCATCATAAACGGAAACGCCAGAGACGCAAGGAGCGTGCCAGCGTACGACGGATGGCGCACGACGCGATAGGGTCCGGTGGTCACGACCTGCTGCCCTCTGTCGTCCTGAATGCGCGCCACGGCGGAGAAGTACTGATTCTCCACCATGGCCCACACGGACACGCTGTACCCTCCGGCGAGCACCACGGCAGCCACGACCTGAACAGCC
>CAYQZG010000059.1:10728-22654 GCA_964421785.1 uncultured Anaerolineales bacterium | reverse complement strand
CGGCGCTCCATACCGGGTTCCCGCGCGCCTAGGAGACGAGGGAGTGGGCCAGCTCGTGGGCCCGCTCCACGGTGACGTCGCCGCTGGGCACGTTGCCATAGAGATAGGTGCCCTCGCCCGGCTCGTCCGTGTGCCTGCGCGGCTCCGCCTCGTGGCGCTCGACGCGCGCTTCCTCGCGCGGCACCACCTGCGACGCCTCGGGGGCCGGCCGCTCCGCGCCCGCCGGCCGGCTGGCGACGCGGTACTCATTGAGCAGCGCCTCCAGCTTGTCCGCCAGGCCGGGGTCGGCCTCGATCATGGCCTCCAGCGCCCCGCTCAGGTCGGGCGCCGTCTGGCGCGGGGCGGCCTCGAACTCGGCCCACAGCGCGTCGTACTCGAGCTGCCCCGATAACTCGCCCTTGATCAGATCGATCAAGTCCCTCACGGCGATCACGGCCTCGGGCCCGCGAAGCTCCCGAAACGTCTCCTCCCCGTCCTCGCAGTAGTCGGCCAGTATGGTGACGATGTCCTCCACAGCCATTGCCTCATCTCCTCCTCAACGATCTGCCATCCGACGCTGGTCGACCAGGTCGAAGCTAGCCGCCAAGGGCGCTACGCTCCTCCGCGACCCGGCCTCCGCCCGGCGCCAATCCCCGACCCGATGCCGGAGCGCGGCCCCCACCCTCCCGTCTCGGCGTGAAGGCGGAGCCACTGGATCAGGTCCTGGCGCCGCAGGACGCCCACCAGCCGCCCTTGGTCGAGGACGGGGAGCTGGCGCACGTCGCAGCTGGCCAGCTTGGTCATGGCGTCGGCCGCGTCCTCTTCGGGCGCGAGCACGGTGCATTGGTCGTCGGGCGTCATGATCTCGCGCACGCTGGTGCTCCCCCACTCCGACCGGGGCAGCGCCCGCACGTCATCGAGCGTCGCTATGCCCATGAGCTCGCCGTTGTCCAGCACAGGGAAGGCGTGGTCGTCGGAGCCCATGATGTGCTCGTGCACGAGGCTGTCGACGGAGACGGACGAGGCGACGGTGGGCGGGTCCGACCGCATCATGCGCTTCACGGGCACCCCCTCCAGGATGTCCTGTATCACCACCCGCTGGTAGCTCTGCGACGAGGCGTTGTTGAGGTACCAGCCGATGAAGATGATCCACAGCCCGCTGCCCAGGCCAGAGCCGAAGAAGGGGATGGTGGCGCCGAAGGCCATGGAGACGCCGGCGAAGATCATCAGCCAGCCGAAGCCCTGGCCCACCCAGGACGCCCAGCGCGTGGCCCGCCGCAGGTTGTCGGTGATGGCCCAGAGGATGGAGCGCAGCACCCGGCCTCCATCCAGCGGGAACCCGGGGATCATGTTGAAGATGCCCAGCGTGACGTTGACCGAGCCCAGCCAGAGCACGATCATGCGCACCGGGCCGAGCTGCGGGATCACCTCGGACGGTTCGCTGACGGTGGTGAGCGGCCCGCCCGCCACGCCAGCGATCAGGAGCAAGACGCCGCCGATGACCAGGCTGGTGACCGGCCCCAGGATAGCCATCAAGAACTCGCCCGCGGGGCTGTCCGGCTCCTCCTTGATGTTCGCCACGCCGCCGAAGAGAAACAGGGTGATATTGCTGACCGGATTTCCCCGCGCCTGCGAGACCAGGGAGTGGGCCAGCTCGTGGGCCAGTACGGAACCGAAGAAGAGCAGAGCGGACACGACGGCGAGGCCCCAGCGCAGCCGCGGGCTCCAGTCCGAATGGAATTGACCAAAAGCACTGCCCAAGCTATAGGTGACCATGGCAAAGATGATCAGCCAGGTCCAGTCGAGTCGAATGTCGATGCCGAAGAAACGGCCGATACGAAAACCTCGTCCTTTCTGCATCACGTCCTCCTTGCAAACGTGTGTAGCTTGTCCTGAGATCCACGTCGAGCCTTCACTTAATAGCGTACCACAAAGGAAGCGTTCCAGGCTACGGGGCGGATTGGGTTTACGGTTGGGTTGGGTTGGAGAGTGTTGGATTTTCGTTTGACAGGAGAGTGGGGCTATGATATAACCTGTGGCCAGAAAGCGTTTTATCAAGGCGACAGTCTGCGGCGAAGGAGGCGACTTTCCTCAAGACATGATAAGCGGCTGATCCTGGGAGAAAAGGACAGCCGCTTGGTGTTTTTTGCTGGCTTCTTGGCTATGACCAGAGTACGGACGCCGTACCCCTGCTTGGACCCGAAAGGTCATCCTATCCCTGAGCAACTAACGAGGAGGCTAAGATATGGACATCCTGCTGGAAGGTGAAGGCGAACTCCTGGGTTGGCATGATCCAGATGAGAACAGGAAATGGGTTCTCGAGAACAAGCCCCGGGATCTGCGCGACAAGCGAATGAGCGTCAAGGACGCCGTGCAGCAATTCGTCCAAGATGGGGATTTCATAGCTCTCGGAGGCTTCGGCCACATCCGGGTTCCGATGGCCCTGCTCTATGAGATCATCCGTCAAGGGAGACGAAACCTGGCCGTAGCGGGCAAGACGGCGGTTCACGACATCGACGTCCTCATCGGCGCGGGGTGCGTCGCCAAAGTGGAGGTAGCCTACGCCTTCGGCCACGAGCTGAGAGGACTGTCCCCGGCGGGCAGGAGGGCCGTAGAGAGTGGTGAGTGCGAAGTCGTGGCCGAGATCTCCAACGCCGGCTACCAGTGGCGCTTCCTGGCAGGAATGATGGGCGTGCCCTTTGTGGCCTCACGCAACATGCTGGGCACCGACACACTGAAGAAGAGCGCCTGCAAGGTGGTGGAGGATCCTTGGAGCGGCAAACCGGTGTGCCTCATCCCGGCCGCCTACCCCGATGTGGCTATGTTCCACGTCCCGCGCTGCGACAAGTATGGCAACGCCCAGATCGACGGCATCCTCGTCGAGGACTTCGAGCTGGCCCGGGCGGCCCGCAGGGTCATCGTCACCACCGAGGAGATCGTGGACAACGACGCCGTCCGGGCCAAGCCCCAGAACACCGTCATTCCCTTCTTCGTGGTGGACGCGGTGTGCGAGGTGCCCTATGGCGCCCATCCAACGGAGATGCCCTACCTCTACTTCTTCGATGAGGAGCACATCGGCGAATGGCTTCGGCAGTCAAGGACGCGCGAAGGTACCCAAGAGTACCTGGACAAATACGTCTTCGACATCGAGGACTTCGAGGAGTACCTGGCCCTCGTCGGCGGCGTCGCCAAGCTCAACTACCTGAGGAGGGTAGAGCAGTACCGAGAGCCGATGCAGGCTCCTTGGCTGGACAAGGAGTAGCGTTCCTGCAGGCCATCAACGATCTCAACCGACATTGCAAATCACCAAGAGGAGTGAACCCATGGCTGAACGAGCGAGGGAGTACAGTGCGCGGGAGCTTCTGGCCTGTGTGGCCTCCAAGATGCTCCAAGACAAGAGATCCGTCTTCGTGGGCACCGGCTTGCCCATGGTCGCCTCGATGTTGGCACAGAGAACTCACGCGCCGGGCCTGCTGATCGTCTTCGAGGCCGGAGGCATCGGCCCCCAGATGCGAGTTCTGCCCATCTCGGTTGGCGACTCCCGGACGTTCCATCGGGCGGTCGCCGCGTCGAGCATGCACGATTCTATGTCTTTATCCCAGGCAGGCTACCTAGATTACGGATTCCTAGGCGCGGCCCAGATAGACGCGTACGGGAATATCAACACCACGGTGATCGGAGATTGGAAACATCCCACGGTCCGCTTTCCCGGAAGCGGGGGCGCAAACGATGTGGGCTCTTTCTGCCAGCAGACCATCCTCATCATGGAGCAAAACAAAAGACGCTTCGTAGCTCACGTGGACTTCATCACCACCCCGGGCTATCTGGACGGTCCCGGGGCACGGGAGCGAGCGGGCCTTCCCGAAGGGAGTGGCCCCTACCGGGTGATCACCCAGCTTGGCGTCTATGGCTTCGACGAGCAGACGAAGAGAATCAAGCTCCTTGCGCTCCACCCCGGTGTCAGTGTGGAGGATGTCGTGGAGAACAGCTCCCTTGAGATCATCATCCCGGATGAGGTGGACGTCACGGATCCTCCCACGAGTAGGGAGCTTCAATTACTACACGAAGAGATTGATCCGACAGGTATGTCTATTGGGAAGTGAGCACATCAGCTCAACGGTTGTTCACGACGAGCGGCAGCCAGGCTCGAGGCACGATGAAGGGCGGCTCCAGATCGACGATGATCGAGGCCTCCGGACGGCCCACGAAGGCCTCCTGCAAGCCAAACCTATCCCCCTAACAACTCCTCCAGCGGCGTGCCGTTGATGAAGATCGACACCCGGTCCACCGTGACGTACTGCAGCGCGGTCTGCCGGAGCTGTGCCCGAACACGCGGTTCGTCGCAGACACCGCCTAGCGTCAGCGCACCGGAGAGCCTGATGATCGCCTCCCGGTTCTTGATGTTGATACCCTCCAGGGCCAGATCTGATTGGTAGAGCGCGTTGTAGTACCCCGACATGCCGTATTCCCGGGTCCCGATGGAGAGCAACTTGTTGAGCGCTGCCGTCAGCGGGGCAATGGTGGGCTCGATCTGCACCTCGACCGGAACCACGCTATCGTCACAGCCGATCTCCTTCCCGGAGCGCCCGTCGTCGCCGATGGCGATCAGGTAGATGTTGGTGCGGGTGAAGAGGCCCTCGCTTCCCCGGTCGCCGCCCGGCGTCGGGGCCCCGGTGACGTCGAACTCGTCGGAGGTCACCTTGACCGGCTGATGCTCGGCAGCGACGACGATCACCCACCGATCCTCCGGCTCGACGAACGTCGGCATCGTGATCTCGGTATCAACGCGACCGTTCGCGTCCGTCCGAGCCGTCGCGACCACGTCATACTCCGAGTTCACGCGGCCCACGCCAATCTCCATGCTGGCGTTGGGGGGGAATCCCCGCGCAACGACCTGCACACGCGTCCCGGGTGGCCCCCTTCTAGGAGAGATGGCCACCGTCCCCTGGTAGTTGACATGGCCCACCTGGAAGACGTTCGAGACGGCCTTCAGCGAGCGATCCTGCGTCGTCACCACCACAACCCAGCGCTCGTCCGGCTCGGCATAGGGCGGTATCGCTACCTGGGCCGTGAGAGAACCGTCACTCTCCGTCTGCACGGTATCGACAACGTCGTACTCGGCGTTCTCCCGCCCGACGCCGATCTCAACGGTCGCCCCCGGCGGGAGCCCCTCGGCTGTCACGTCGACCTGGGTCCCCGGCGGGCCGTCGGGAGGTGCGATGCTGAGCTGCGGCTCGTACTGAGGTGCGGTGACCTGGAAGACGTTCGAGGTGGCCTGGATCTCGTCATCCTGCGTCGATGCCACGACGACCCACGCCTCCTCTGGCTCAGCGGACGTGGGGATGGCGAGGGCCGTGGTCAAGACGCCGTCCGCGTCGCTGCGGACGGTCGTCATGCTGTCGGGCACCGAGCCTCGGCGCCCGACACCCACCTCAATCTCCGTATCCGGTGGGAAGCCCGCGGCCGTCACCTGTACCTCGGTTCCCGGTGGGCCGCCGGGTGGCGCGACGGCAACCACTGCCTCGGTGAGCGGGCGTACGGGCGTCGCTTCTGACGACGGTGTGGCGCTCGGCTCGACGGGCGTGTCCGTGGGAGCCGGTCTCGGCGTGACCCGTCCGGCACCCTGCGCGCACCCCGCGGCGACGAGTACCACGGCAAGTATCGGTGGGAGGAAGAGGCGCGGCCTGATAAGACCTACGAGTTGTGTCACAATGACTCCTTTGCTGGGGTTGCTATAATCACTACACGAAGTATGCTGGCCTTCATGGCTCATTCTCCCTCATGCTCGCGCTGCCACCGGTCCATGATGGCCGTCACCTCGCTGTCCGGCACGTCGTACCAGCGCTCATAGACCTGCGCCACCGCCCGAAAGAAGCGAGGCTGTTCGAGCACCACCATCTCGTCGGCCAGGCCTTGCTGCTCACCACCGATCTGGCCAGCGACCTCACGGCTAGCGACGGGGACAGCCACGACGATCTTGCCCGCGTCCCGGTGTCGGCAGAGCTTGATGGCAGCGCGCATGGTGGAGCCCATTAGGATTCGAGCTCACTGGCCAGCCTCTGGCCTGCATCTCTTCTGTCCTCAAACATCGTTCCCTCACGCATTGTATAGCTTTCTGCCGAAGGTGTTTGCGATGCGGTGGTTCTTGAAGAGCGCTAGGGCCGGCCGTAGCGTCCCATGAGGCCCGTCCGGGCGAGGGCGTGTTCCTCTACCTCACTGAGGAGCTGGTGCCGACTGGCGCCCGGGGGCAACTCCAGCTGCCGGTCGAGAGCGTAGAGCCGGAAGAAATAGCGGTGTGTGGAGCCCATAGGCGGGCAAGGCCCCCCGTAACCGACGTTCCCAAAGTCGTTCCGCCCCTGCGCCGCGCCCCAGCCGAGAGTCGGGTCGTTCTCCACCCCCTCCGGCAGTTCATCCCGGGTCGCCGGGATGTTGTACAACAGCCAATGTGTGAAGGTCCCCCCGGGAGCATCCGGATCCTCGCAGATCAGAGCGAAGCCCTTGGTTCCCTCCGGGGCGTTGCTCCAGGAGAGCTGGGGCGAGACGTCTGCTCCCTCGCATGTGTAACGATGTGGAATCGTCTCTTCGCTAGCAAATCCTGAGCTCGTCAGTTCAAACGCCATGCATTCCTCCTTGAATGTACTGAGACAAGGTGAGATAGCCGCAGGCCCCTTCCTTAGGGTTCCCGCAGGAGCTCTCAAGTCCCCGACATGATGTGAGCTGGCACACGATTCGGCACGGTGCCCGTCCACGCGAGAACCCTAGGAATCCTCAAGGCCCTATTCTTCGCCCACCATGAACGAGATCTTGGTGTTGACCCGATAGCCCGTGATCTTGTTATCCTCGACGATCGCCTGCATGTCCTTCACGTAGATCGACTTGATGTTGCGCACAGTCTGCGATGCTTCCTTGAGGGCCTTCTCAACCGCGTGCTCCCAGCCCTCATCCGATTGCGCCAGAACTTCAATCACCTTGACAACGGCCATTGTCCTACCTCCTCTTCTTGATCAACCTATCCCGGATCGGAGAAGTCTACGTAGAGCTTTGCCATCCCAACCTCTGTTTGTGGTCGCTCACCACCTCCTTCCTTGCCGCTTGACCGGTGGCCGCCCCCTGCTTACCCATGGCATCAGACCTTAGCTCTTGATCTCCGCCATCTCCGGCGTCAGTATCCAGATCACCTGCCAGCGGCTATCCTTTTTCTCCAGGCAGACAATGCCAGCGTTGATGAAGTCGATCACCGGCTCGCGTGCATCTCCCGTCAGCATGTATCCGGCCAGCCGCTCCATAAAGGGCAGGTGTCCGAGTGCTGTACCAAATAGACCTTCACAGTCAATCCCCCCTCTCAAGCCTTCCGTTTGCCACCGCGCTAGGTGGAGAGCATCACTTCCTTCACTCGATTGGTGATCTCAAGCCCTTCTTCGAAGGGGCGCTGCCACATGTTGCGGCCGAAGATCAGACCGGTGGCACCGCTTTCCATGCAGATGCGGGCCTTGGTCAGGAGATCCTCATCGCTCACCTTGCTCCCGCCCGAGAAGAGGACAAACGTCTTCCCGGCAGACGCGGTCACTTTCTCCACGGCGCGCCGATAGGCCTCGTACTCGTCGAGGTCCTTCCACGCCTCGTAGAGCTCGCGGTAGGGCTCGGGGCTCTCCTCGTTCTGCGGATCTCTGAACTTGGGAACGTTCAGTTTGACGATGTCGGCGCCCAGCTCGGTGGCCAGGCGGGCGGCGTAATCGACGGCGTAGATGCTGTCCCGACCGCCCTTCTTGTCGATGGCCTCACCGCGGGGATAGGCCCAGATGACCAGGGGCATGCCGTACCGCTCGCACGCAGTACGCACCCCCATCAGCTGGATAAAATCCTCCTTCTGAAGCGGAGAGCCCACGTAGACCGTGTACCCTACGGCGTCGGCCCCCAGGCGGACGGCGTCCTCGACCGTGGCATCCTGAGCCGAGAGCGGATGGTCGTTGGGCGGAATATGGGGCCGGCCGTTGAGCTTGAGGATCAGCGGTACGTCGCCGGCGTAGTCATGCATGTACTTCTTCGCCAGCCCAATGTGGAGGGCGATGCCCGAGTAGCCCCCTTCCTTTGCCAGCCGCCACTGATAGTCCGGATCAGCGCTGGGAGGATTGGGGAAGAAGTCGATAGGGCCGTGCTCCACGCCGTGGTCGATGGGTAGGATGAGAAGCCTGCCGTTGCCCGGGCCGTGCTCATAGAGCAGGCGGTGCAGGCGCGTTCGCTTGCCCAGGCTGACGTTCAGGTCGTTCAGCGTCGTTCTCTCTGACATTGGTAAGACCTCCTGTGCTACTCACGAGACCTCCGAAAGAGATCGGAGATTTGCAGATAACCAGTACGATCCGGCAAACACGCTTTCCCTACGCTGCTCAGGGCGGATTCGCAATCCGCCCGCCTTCGCATCACGGCTCAGCTCCCCACGCCAATCCGTTAGGAGCGGCATCGCGATATTCGGCCCTATCGGACCATCAGGACGGGCGCGCTCGTCTCGTCCAGGAAGTCCAGGAGCGCCTCGTCCTCCATGGCGTGCGCATCCGCAGGCAGTACCAGCGTCCCCTCTCCCTCGTGAGCCATCAGATAGGCCAGCCGAGAGACACTGGTCTCGGTCAGCGTCTGGAACGTGAGGTCGATCTCGCGCTCTTCCACCACCCGCTCGGCGTCCTTCCGCAGCTGAGACGCCTTGTCACGATCGTCGGCCAGGACGAAGACCATCAGATGCCCGTCCTCGGCCAGCTTGACAGCGATCGAGAGGGCCTTCTGAGCCAGAGCGGTATCGGTGTGAACAACTCGCACCGGCGGCTGCACCCTGGTTTCGGCCTGTAGGACCAGGGTCGAGGCGGGCGCCTGGCTCAGGATCTCTCGCACGTCGGGCGCCAGCCGCCCCGTGTCCACCGCCGACCAGGCGCCCTTGCCCAGGATGGCCACGTCCGCCTCGGCGGCCGCCTCCAACACCTCCGACGCAACACGGCCCCGAATCTCCTGGAACGAACAACGCGCCTCGATGTGCCGCGTGACGAGACTGAACCGCCGCCGCATCCTGCCTGCCTGCACACGCAGTTGGCGCGAGAGCTCCCGCCTCTCGACGCGCTGGCATGCTCCGGTATAGAAACCCACCTGCTGCACAAAGGGGAGCTCCGCCAGACGACGGATATTGACGTCCTCGATGAAGAGGGCCACAAGCTCGGCAGCGAAGCGCGCAGAAAGCTCAGCCGCGGCCTCCAATGCAGCCAGGCTGTGCGCCGAGGGGTCAAGCGCTACCAGAATGCGCTCGATCCCATGCTCGCGCTCCTCGTCGCTCGGGATCCAATCCCTTATGCCGCGGTCGCTCGTGCCTTGGCCCCTCATACCCCATCGTCCTCCTGAGCGCTCTTGGCGAACTCAGCGCGCTTCTCGGCCAGCTCGGCCAACCGCTGCTGCACCCCAGCGTTGACGGTTCCTTTCGGGTAGTTGCCCTCCTCGTCGCGTTCACCGGCCGGCACGCCGGTCAGAATCTCGACCCCCTCATCCACCGTCTCGACGGGATAGATGTGGAAGGCGCCCTCCTTCACGGCGTCGACCACGTCCTGGCGCAGCATCAGATGCTTGACGTTGCCCTGCGGAATAAGGACGCCCTGCTCGCCAGTCAGACCGCGCGCCTTGCAGATGTCGAAGAAACCCTCGATCTTCTGATTGACGCCGCCGATGGCCTGCACCTGCCCGCGCTGGTTGACCGAGCCGGTGACGGCCAAGCCCTGCTTGATCGGCACCTGGGCGAGGGAGGAGAGCAACGCGTACAGCTCCGCCGACGACGCACTGTCCCCCTCGATCTGGCTGTAGGACTGCTCGAAGACCAGGCTGGCCGAGAGCGAGAGAGGGGTCTCCTCCGCGTAGCGAGCGCCGAGGAATCCGGCCAGGATGAGCACGCCCTTGGAGTGGATCGGCCCGCCCAGCTCCACCTCGCGCTCGATGTCCACCACCTCGCCCTTGCCCATCCGTGTTCGCGCCGTGATACGTGTCGGGCGGCCGAACATGAAGTCACCCAGCGGAATGATCGATAAACCGTTGACCTGTCCGCTCTCCTTACCATCGGTGTCGATAAGAACAGTGTCTCGCAGGATCGCCTCCTGCATGCGCTCGCGCAGCCGGTCTGCGCGGTAGATCTGGGCATCAATGGCGCGCTGCACGTCGGCGGCGGTGACGGCGTCGTTGCCGTTCTCGTTGGCCCAGTGGTTCGCCTCACGGAGCAAGTTACTCACGTGCTCCCCCTTGGTGGACAGCTTCTCTGAATCGCCCACCATACGAGCGCCGTGCTCGATCACGCGGGCCACGGCGCCGCTGTCAAAGGGCTGTAGATCGGCCTCGTGTGCCATGGTGGCGATCAGCTTGGCATATAGCTGCTGATTCTCCTCATCGCGATCCATCTCCTCATGGAAATCCGCCTCGACCTTAAAGAGCTTGGTGAATTCGGGGTCGTACTGCGTCAGCAGGTAGTAGATCAGCCGATTGCCGAACAGACCTACCTTGACGTTGAGCGGAATCGGCTCCGGCTCCAAAGAGACCGTGCTGATCAGGCTCAGCTGGCGACCTAGCGACTCGATGCGGATCTTGCCAGAGTCCATCGCGCGCTTGAGGGCCTCGTAGGCGTACGGTTCAGTGAGCACCTTTCGGGCGTCCAACAATAGGTAGCCCCCATTTGCCCTGTGCAAAGCTCCCGCCTTGATCAAGTGGAAGTCCGTCATCAGTGCACCCATGCGGGCCATATGCTCGATGCGGCCGATCAGGTTCTGGTACGTGGGGTTGTCCTCGTAGATCACCGGAGCGTGCTCCGACTCACTGTTGTCGACCACGACATTTACCTTATACTGACGCATCAGCGCCTCTCGCATCATCGCCTGGCGCGCTTGCCCCTCCCCTCCCTGGAGCATCTGCTGGAGGGCCTGCTGACCGCCCTGCTGACCGCCTTGCTGGGGCAAGAAGCTCTCCGCGTTCTCCACCACGTCCTCCTGCACCGCGTCCAAGTGGTCGACCACCTCGGGATAGTCCGAGTACGTCTCCCGCAGTTCGTCAATCAGCCCACCGATGGCCAGGTTAGCCATCTCGCGATTCAGCTCGTCCAGCCGCTCCCGCATGTCTCGCTGCCAGCTCGGCACCTGGCGGAGGATCTCCTGGAGTTCATCCTGCATCTCCTCTACTTTCTGCTGAAGTTCCTCCTGCTCGACCTCGGAAAGCTGCTGGATCTCATCAGGCGATAGCACCTCGCCCTCACGCACCGGCGCCACAGCGAGCCCCGCCGGCGTGCGGACCAGCCTGACGTCCTCCTCCTCCGCCCTTCGCTGAAGATCCTGAAACGCTTGCTGCTGGCTCTCCCGAAACTCCTCCGTGATCGACTGGCGCCGTGACTGATACTCCTCGCTCTCGAAGGCCGCCGAGAGGGCTGTGTCGAACTGACCCACCAAGTCGTCCATGTCGTCATGGAACTCAACGCCCATCCCGGCGGGCAGATTGATGACGCGAGGCTTGTGCTCGTCCTCGAAGTTCTTGACGTAACACCAGTCCGAGGGGGTCGGCTCGTCCTCGGCCCGTTCCTCGAAGAATCGCTGCATGAGGGACTGCTTGCCGATCCCTGCCGGGCCCATGGCGTAGATGTTGTACCCTTTTTCTTCGATGGCCATGCCGAATTGCATCGCCTCCACTGCTCGCGGCTGGCCGATGACCTCCGTCAGGTCCTCGACCTCGTCGGTGGTCTCGAAGCCGAGGCGCTCCGGATCGGTATGATGATATAGGTCTGTTGAATCTAGCCGTCTTGATTCGTCGGTCATTGTAATCTCTCCTTCAAGAGCCTCTACACAGCGATGCTCAGGTAATCCCTTTCGTGGCCAATGCGTCTGGTATCGTCGAACAAGTAGGCGTGGATCACGTAGATTCCCTGGTCCTCCGGGATGAACGGATCGGA
>CAYQZG010000059.1:3749-10628 GCA_964421785.1 uncultured Anaerolineales bacterium | reverse complement strand
GAACGGTCGATCACACGAACCAGGGCGCGGGTCTCAGGTCTGGAGCGCCGTCGTCCCGACGGCAGTGCCCGCCCCAATCAGGATCCGCCTGACCCGGTCAGACGCTGTCTGACCTGGTCAGACAGCTTCCGGCCTACGCCTCCCGGACGTAGACGTACTCGACCTCGCGTCCTATCCGACGCACGCCGTCATAGAGATACGCGTAGATGGTGTACAGGCCATCCTCATCGGGCGTGACCTCGGCGGAGTAGGTGGCCTCCTCGCCCGCCGAAAGCGCCTTGGTCTCCACGATAGCTAGCTCCTCGAACTCGCCGCCAGGGGTGTCCGCCCAGAACTCGAGCTTGAGCCCCTCGCTCTCGCTCAAACCGCGAATTGTGGCCTCGCAGCGCACCCTCTCACCAATGATAGAATACGGCTCCGTCATAGCAAAGAGGCTAACGAGCTCGGCCACGTCCGCCCCAACCGCGACCGGCATGCCGGGGGACTCCCAATGGAAGCGCTCTCCGTCCTTCCAGCCATCGAGTGTGACGTATAGGCTTCCCGTCCGGTTGGCCGAGACCTGGATTGGAAGCTCACGGCTCTCGTTGGGCTTCAGGATGGAGACGTAACTCCCCGTCCCGAGGACGCTGATGCTGTACGCATCCAGCGAGTTCAAGTTGATGTCGAGTCCGGTCAAATCCTGTGGGCCGATGTTCTTCAACCTCAGCGTCACCCAGTGCCGACCGGCGTCGATGCTATCCGGCGTTAACTCGTACTCAAGCGGATACTTAATCGCCATAGTACCTCCTTATACCTCCCTTGACACTCTTCCCTAGTGCTCTACATACGTCTCGCTTGCTTCCACAGAATTCACCGCAAAGCCCACGTCACGTGAAGACTGACCCGAATGTTCTCGCTGCCTGGCTCGATCGGAACGGCAGCCTCCTTCTCCATTGCAGCGCCTAGCCCTACCGGGCGAGGAACGCTTGTCGACTCGTTAATCGAGATCACATTCCCCAGCTCCACCCCGGCAAGATCCGCCAGCTGCTGGGCCTTCTGCGCAGCGTCCTCCCAGGCAGCCTCGCGGGCCTGGCTGAGCAGCTCTGCCGAATCGCTGGCCTCAAAGCGGATGCCCTCGACCCGGTTCGCACCCGCCTGTACCGCAGCATCCAACAGCGCACCGACGGCGTCCAGGTCTTCACTGCTGGCCTCCACGATATTGCTCGCCACGTAGCCGACCAACTCCGGCTCCTGAGCCTCTGCCTCTCGCTGCTGGGCTTTGGTTGGTTCCCGCTCCGGCGCCTCATACTGCGGACGGAGCTGCACAGTCTGCGTCTGGATGTCCGCAGCCGGGAGGTCTGCCTCTTTCAATGCATCGATCACGGCCTGCATCTGCTGGCTGTTCTGCGACAAGGCCTCACTGGCGGTCTCCGCCATCGTCTCCACACCCAGCCGGATGACCATCTTGTCGGGGTCGGCGCTGACCGTGCCGCTGCCGGACACGCTGATCGTCCTCCGTTCCCCATCTGGTGCCGCCAGTTGCGCCTGGGCCGGAGAGCAGCCGACCGCTGCAAGCATCGTTACCCCAAGCGCCGCGACCAACGCGACGATCGTCATCCGTCGCTTCCTCATCAGCAACCTCCTTCCTGTGTCTTCTCACGACTCTCTATGCATCATGGTACCAGAACAGGCCGCCTGTTGGTTACGAGATGAGTTAGGGCTCCGTTTGGGTTTGGTTGGAAAGGGTTGGAATCGCGTGGGTGAGGGGGAGGAGAAAGGAACGAATGATCACAGAGCGTTGCATCTCACGCGTGCAACGCATCTCGAAGCGAGGCTCGCGGTTTTTTCTGCTTGACGCGCCGCCCACGTACATTACCATGCACATGCAACCCAGAGAGCAAACGAATCGTGACAACAGCGCACGACGACATATCGCTTTGACGAGGAGGTTAATATGCAAGCGACTGTGTTCGACCTACTGCGTGCCGCTCTCGTTCTGACCCTGCCCCTCATCTCCGCACCCGGCCCGGCGTCCACCGCGGACGTCGCGCGCGCCTCCGCCGAGCCCGGCGCCGGGGGCGGGGGCGACGCCCAGGCCTGGCTGCGAGACACCTTGGACGCCCTCCCCCTCACCTTCGTGGAGAATCAGGGGCAGCTCGACCAGCGCGTCGACTACTACGTGCGGGGCCGCGACAAGACGATCTACTTCACCCCGGACGGCGTGACCTACGCCCTCACCGACGCCGAGGCGGGCGAGCGCTGGACCGTCAAGCTCGGCTTTGTGGACGCCAACCCGGGCGTGCACCCCGTTGGCGAGCGCCGAGCCGAGACGACCATCTCCACGTTCCGGGGTCCGCCGGAGGCGTGGCAGACGGATCTGCCGACCTACCGCCGTGTGGTCTACAGGGACCTGTGGCCCGGCATCGACCTGGCCTACCAGGGGACGGCGAACAAGCTCAAGTACGCGTTCATCGTGCACCCGGGCGCTGATCCCGGCCGGATCCGTCTGGCGTACCGCGGAGCAAGGGTCGAGCCCACCGCCGCCGGGCAGCTGGAGGTAACCACGCCCGTGAGCACCTTCCGGGACCAGGCGCCCACGGCCTATCAGGAGATGGGCGGGCGACGGGACTTGGCCGTGGTGGACTACGCTGTGAATGGGAACGCGTACGGCTTCGAGGTCAGCGCCTACGACCCCGACCGACCGCTGGTCATCGACCCGGCCGTGCTCGTCACCTGCGGCTATATCGGGGGCTCGTTCAGTGACTTCGGCCATGATGTCGCCGTGGACAAGGAGGGCAATGCTTACGTAGTGGGCGAAGGAAGCCCCGAATCCAACGGCTTCCCCGTCACCGTGGGGCCGGACCTGACCTTCAACGGCGGCAGCGATGATGCCTTCGTGGCGAAGGTGAGGGCCGACGGCACGGGCCTGGTCTACTGCGGCTACATCGGCGGCTCGGACCGTGACTGGGCCTGGGGCGTGGCGGTGGACGACGCCGGCAGCGCCTACGTCGTGGGCCGGACCTACTCCTCCCAGTCCGAGAACTTCCCCGTCACTGGCGGGCCGGGCCTGAGCCACAGCGGAGGCTACGGCGACGCCTACGTGGCCAAGGTGACGCCCGACGGCACGGACCTCGACTACTGCGGCTACATCGGCGGCTCGGAGGATGACTGGGGGTACGACGTCGCGGTCGACCAGGAGGGGAACGCCTACGTGGTGGGCCGGACCGAGTCCACCGAGACCGACGGTTTCCCCGTGGCCGGAGGGCCCGATACGAGCTACAACGGGGGCTATGACGACGCCTACGTGGCGAAGGTGACCAGCGACGGCTCGGCCCTCGATTACTGCGGCTACATCGGCGGCTCGGAGGCCGACGCGGCCCGCGGCGTGGCGGTGGACGAGGCAGGTGGCGCCTACGTGGTGGGTGACACCGGGTCGTCACCAGCGGACGGCTTTCCCGTGGTCGTCGGGCCAGAGCTGACCCACGGGGGCAACCGAGACGCCTTCGTCGCCAGGGTGACGGCCGATGGCTCGGACCTGGCGTATTGCGGGTACGTCGGCGGGTCCGGGGACGACGGAGCCTTTGGCGCCGCCCTGGATGCGAGTGACCGCCTCCACGTGGTCGGCGAGACGGCGTCCTCGCCGGCGCAGGGGTTCGCCGCGGCGCGAGGGCCAAGCCTGACCTACGGCGGCGGGTACGACGCGTTCGTCACCAGGGTGCTGACCGACGGCTCGGACCTGGCCTACTGCGGATACATCGGCGGCTCGGAGGACGACTGGGCCGACGGGGTCGCGGTGGACGATGCGGGCAGCGCCTACGTCGTGGGCACGACCTGGTCCTCCACGTCCGACGGCTTCCCCGCGCGCGTGGGGCCGGATCTGACCTACAACGGCGGGGACGGCGACGCCTTCGTGACCCAGGTGCTGACCGACGGCTCGGGCCTGGCATACTGCGGATACGTCGGCGGCTCGAAGAAGGAGCGAGGCGAGGGCGCGGCGGTGGACGAAATAGGAGGCGCCTACCTGGTAGGCACCACCGAGTCCTCCGAATCCAACGGCTTCCCCCTGATCGTGGGCCCGAGCCTGACCCATGCCGGGCACCAGGACGTCTTCGTGGCCAGAGTAGGCGATGATCCCGTCAGACGCACCGCCTATGTCCCGCTGGTGATACGCGCCGACGGACACTACTCCAAATGAAGAAAGGAGCGAATGACCACGGTGCGTTGCACCTCACGGGTGCGACGCACCTTGGAGCCCGGAAGTCCCCGCGCGTGCTGCCCTCGTCAGTATCCCCGCACCACCACCGGCAAGCAAACCCGCCTCATCCGCGCCGATGTCGACCCTAGGCCCGATGGGCCGCACGTCACCATCTATGTCCGTCCTGACCCCCACATCCGTCCCGGCGTCGATGCAGGGCGAACCCGCGCCCAGGTGGACGTCATCGCTCGTGAATGGAGGCGGGATTCCAGACTTAATCACTACACGAAGAATTTGACAGCATGGGTAGCCTCACGTGTGAGAGGCACGAAACCAAACGACTGAAGGCACCTTTGCCGGCCAGCGTCACACCCCTTGCCGCACCGGCCGAGCCGCTTGCCCACATCCCACGTCTGCACTACAATAGACCCACATAACACGAGGAGGTGTTGCATGAGTCAGAGAGCCGGCATCCAGATCGGTCGGCGCATGTTCATCCAGTCGCTGGCCATCCTGTTTCTGCTGATGATGGTCGCCGGGATCCTAACGCTCGTCGTCCCGGCGGGGCAGTACACGCGAATCACCACCGACGGACGCGAGATGATCGACCCCGACTCCTTCCGCACCATCGCCCGCCCGGACTACCCCATCTGGCGCTGGTTCCTGGCCCCGCTGGAGGTGCTCGCGGCGCCGGGCAACGTCACCCTGATCGCCATCATGGTCTTCCTGCTCTTCATCGGCGGCTCGTTCGCCGTCCTAGAGAACTGCGGGCTGATTCACGCGCTCCTGGCACGCATCGTCGCCCGCTTTGCCGCGCGCAAGTACGCCCTCCTGCTGGTCATCTCCTTGCTTTTTATGCTGATGGGGGCCTTCTTTGGCATCTTCGAGGAGGTTGTGCCGCTGGTGCCGGTGGCGATCGCCCTGGCGTATTCCCTCGGCTGGGACGCGCTGACCGGCCTGGGGATGTCGATCCTGGCGGTCAACCTCGGCTTCAGCGCCGCCGTGACCAACCCTTTCACCCTCGGCGTGGCCCAGGAGCTGGCCGGGCTGCCGATCTTCTCCGGTGCGGCCCTGCGTGTTGCTATCTTTGGCGTGATGTATGGCCTGTTGGCCCTCTTTCTGACCCGCTACGCCCGCCGCATCGAGCGCGACCCCCAGGCCTCGCCCATCTATGGCGAGGATGGTGCTGACCGAGACCGCGGGCGATTTCGCCCGGGCACCTTCCCGGACGCAGCCGTGGATAATCGCCGGCTGAACAGAGCGTTGGGCTGGTTCAGCGCCTGCCTTGTGCTCATCCTGGCCACCCTGTTCGGCGCCCCCTTCATCCCGGCGCTATCCGACTATGCACTGCCTATCGTCGGGGTGCTGTTTCTGGTGGCAGGCCTAGGCGCCGGGCTGGTCTCCGGCGCCGGCAGGAAGGTCTGGTCGGCCCTGGGCCAGGGGGTGCTCGGTATCCTGCCGGCCATCCCTCTCATCCTTATGACGACCAGCGTCAAGCAGATCGTGATGGAGGGCGCCATCCTGGACACCATCCTGCACTGGGCTGCGGCCCCCCTCTCCTCCGCCAGCCCCTTTGTCACGGCGATCCTCGTCTACGGCCTGGCGCTGCTGATCGAGCTGTTTGTGGCCTCTGGCTCAGCCAAGGCCTTCCTGGTGATGCCCATCCTGCTGCCACTGGCCGGCCTGGTGGGCCTGAGCAGTCAGGTGACGGTGCTGGCCTACTGCTTTGGCGACGGCTTCTCCAACCTGATGTATCCCACCAACCCGGTGCTGCTGATTTGTCTGGGATTGACCACGGTGCGCTACTCGAAGTGGCTGGCCTGGACGCTGCCGCTGTGGCTGGTGGTCATCGCCGTGTCGGTGGCGTTCCTCGGCCTGGCGGTGGCCATTGGCTACGGTCCGTTCTAGGCGGGGCGTTCTGTTCCTTGCCACCTAGGAGTCATCCCAGACGCGGTTAAGAACCACGCACTTTCCGCGCCAGGGCCACGTCGACCGGCAGGGTCCACATCGAGCGCCGCTCCACCTCAACGACCTCGAAGCCAGCCTCCTCAAGTAGCTCAGGGACTGGGATCGGTCGGCAGTCGACGTAGCGTGGCATCATGTCGTGCACCCATTCGTAGAGCCGCACGGATAGGCTCCCCTCCCCTCGCTTGGCGAGGCTGACCACGCACAACCGCCCCGCCTCTCGCAGAACGCGCTTGCACTCGCTCAGCACCCGCGGGATGCGTGGCGTGTCGAACAGCTCCAGCGTGAAGCTCATGAAGACCCTGTCCAGCGAGCGGTCCGGCACAGGCAACCAAGCGCCGTCGCCGAGCGTCAACCACACCTCATGCCAAAGACTGGCCTTCTCCAACCTGGCTCGGGCCTGCTGGGCCATCCCCTCCGAGATGTCGACGCCGCAGACCTGGCCGGAGGGCCCCACCGCCCGCGTCAGCGCCGCCAGGGCGTGCCCGGTGCCGAAGCCGATCTCCAGGACGCGCTCGCCCTCGCGCGCGTCGAGCTTCCTGAGCCCGGCTCGCGCGTGCGGCTGTTCGCTGGCGCCGGCCATCAGGTCGTACCAGCGGCTCATGCGGTCGTAGGCGGTCCGTGCCTCGTCCTTCGACCGCCGCACGCGCGTCATGGTCGGTTTGTGGTTGGATGTGTGGGACATGCTTTCTCCTCCGGTGCGACGCATCAACGGCAGGTGCCTCGCACCAACGGCAGGT
>CAYQZG010000059.1:0-3649 GCA_964421785.1 uncultured Anaerolineales bacterium | reverse complement strand
ACGAAGTTGAACATTCACGGCAGGTGCCTCGCACCAACGGCAGGTGCAAGGCACCATCTCACATCCGCCCCTCCAGCCCCTCCACGACGGACGTGTACTTATCGTGGATCATCTCCCGGTCGAACGCCGACATCTCGTCCAGCATGGCGTCCCGCTCAGCCTCGCTGAAGTAGTCCATCACCGGGATGAAGAACCGTTTGTCCTCCTTGCTGATGTGGGGGGGATACATGCTCGCCAGCGCATCGAGCTTCTCCAGCACCGTGTCCAACGCACCTGCCTCGCCCTGGACGTAGCGCTCCTTCGCCTCGACGAGCTCGCCGACCGTCCGTCTCGCCACCACATGCTCGCGGACGAGCTCGTCCATCACCTGCTGGTGCTCTTCAGACAGCTCCTTCTCCGCCAGGTCCCGGAAGAGGATGTCCTCCTCCTTCCCGTGGTGCGTCCGGTCGGCATACGTGCGGATGAAGTCCACCGCCGTGTCGATGAAGATCGGGTCGACCTCCCCCTCCTCCTCGATTCTGTCCGACTCCTGCGCTATGAGAGCGATCATCCTCTCGATGAGGCGATGCTCGATCATCAACGGCCCAATGGGCATCATGATTGTCCCCCTTTCACGCCATCTACAGCTACTCCATACGCACCGCGCTGCCATCCTCATTGGTGTGGAAGACGTACGTCTCCCCCTCCGCGCGCAGCGTGACCTCCCAGCCGGGCGTGATCACCTGGGCGCACATCTCATCCTCCTCGGCCAGTCCAAGGCAGGCGTCCGACCACTCCTTTTGCTCGGCCTCCACCACCTCGATATCGTCGACCGCCGCGCCCGTCTCGGCGCTCAACGCCTCCTTGACGGCCGTCTCGACGTCATCCGTCAGCGCCGACCCCGCGCCATCCGTTCCCGATCCACAGGCGCTCATCGCCAGCGCCAACAACGCCAAGCCAAACAATAACTTCCTCATCGTGTGTACAGAACCTCCTTCCGAACCATGCGGCCACACGGCCCGTCCATCGCATGATGACACGGGCCAAGGGCCTTACCGATACGTGAGTACCACTAGACCCAAGGGTCAGGACGCCCGTCGTGCAGAGCCCGGTCACGTCCTGCGACAGCGCCAAAGAGGCTAAGCCAGCGTCGCTTCCAGCTCGATCTCCAGGCCCGGGCGCAGCAGGTTAGAGACAGGGCAGGCCCCGTCCGCCTCCTCCGCCAGCTGCTCAAACGTCTCCTGGTCGAGGCCGGATACCCGCCCTCGCACCTCCAGCGCGCTCTTCGTGAGGGCGAACCCGCCGCCCTCCTGGGACGTCAGGTGGATCGTGGCTGTCGTCTCGATCCCCTCTACCGGGTACCCCTTCTGGCTGAGGACGTTGGCGAAGGCCATGCTGTAGCACCCCGCGTGGGCCGCCGCGATCAACTCCTCCGGGTTCGTCCCGGGCTTGTGCTCGAACCGCGTGGCGAAGCTATACGCCTGATCCTCCAGCACCCCGCTGCCCACGCTCACGGTCCCCTTACCCTGGCGCAGGTCCGCGCTCCAGACTCCCGTTCCTGTCCTCTTGATCTCTGCCATCTGCACACCTCCCTGTTATTGCTCTCTTTCCGATCCCCCATCCTCGCTCAGGCACATCGCTTGCCGGACCACATCGCGGAACATCTTGATCTCCAGCGGCTTCTCCACGCAGCGGTAGACCTCCAGGCGCTCCGCTTCCTTCTCGAAGCTCTTGCAGCCATAGGCCGTCATCCACACCACCGCCGAATCAGCGCTCAACTCTCTGATCCGCTCCGTGAGCTCGACGCCATCCATATCCGGCATCACGAGATCGGAGATGACCAACTCGTAGAATTGCTGACGCGCCAGATGCAGTGCGTGCTCAGCGGTGCTGGCGGTCTTCACCCCCAGGTGGTCGTCCAGCGTCTTCAGAGCCCGCTCCAGCACGAAGAGGATGCGCTCCTCGTCGTCGATGATCAAGATCATTCGCTTCATAGAGGATCAATCCCAGACCATGATAGTGGAGACACCCCGGGCGGTCTTACGTCGAAAGCGTGTCCCCTAAGCATCCTTCGCCCTCCCGTACCCCCGTATGGAGCCGCCCAAAACGCCCATGCCACCACGTACAACGGGGACCCAGCGCGCTTCCTCACTAAGTGTAGCACAAAGAGAGAGCTCCAACCGATGGACTCGGTTGGGGCTCACGTTGGACTGAGTTGGATAGAGTTGGAGTTTCGTTGGGGCGCCTCAGAGGAAGCAGCTGACCACGCTGCAGCCGGTCAGCGTCGCCACGAGCCACAGGTCGGCCCGGCAGGGGGAAAGCGGGCTCCCTCGCCCTCGTTGGGGATCGAAGGCGCGCACCGAGGCCGCGCTAACCACTTGATCGCCGTAACGGAGCGTGTTGCTCACCAGGGTCACCAGAAACAGGCGCAGGGCCACGGCGGGCCGCCGCAACCCACCGCGCAGCTTGATCGTCTCGAAGGTCACACGCGCCATGTCCTGCAGGGTGCTCAACAGGTTCATCGCCACGCCGAGTGCGAAGCCCAGGCCGCGCAGCCGCAGCCGGTCGAAGACGGACACGAGATCGGACAGGGAAAGGGACGAGAGCCCAAGACTGAAGGCGAGCATCAGCGTCAGGGCACGCCCCGCCATCTCGAGGCCCAGCGAGAGGCCAGGCCACGAGAGGCTGATGCCCGTCTGCGCCGCGCCGGTCGTGCGGACGAGCCAGGGGCCGAGGGCCACGGCGACCGCCATGAAGATCCAGAAGCGGAACCGCCGCAGGGGGCCCAGGCCCTTCCGGCTCCAGGCCAGCCCGAAGATCAGCTCCGCCGCGGCCAGGGCCGCCAGCCGCCAGCCCTTGAGGGCCACGGCCATGCCCACCCCCCAGAGCGTGAAGGCCAGATAGCCCCAGGCGCTGAAGCGCTTCACTCCGCCGCGCGCTGGCTGCGCTGGCCCAGCCGCTCGGCCACCGCGCCGCCCAACGCCCACGCGCCCCACCCGGCCATCCCTCCTATCACCAGGCGAACGCCCAGCAGGATCGCGAGGATCAGCAGGGCCAGCGACGGATCCAGGCCCAGCATCGCGCTCCCGTCCTGCGCCAGCTTTCGGTAGACCTGGACCACAGTGCGGCCATACATGATCCTCATCATGATGAACTTATGCGGGAAGTTCCAGCCCACCGCCAGGGCGCCACCCAGCACGAAGGCCCAACGGCGGGGCTGACCGGCCAGCGACAGGACCAGCTCCATCATCACGCTTTGCAATAGGATCGCCAGGATGGGCCCGATGCGCGAGCCCGCGGGGCTCAGCATCTTCAGCAGCGCCGTGATCGCGCCGATCAGCAGCACCGAGCCGCGCTTCTGCACGAAGAAGCGGCCCGTCAGCGCCACCGCCACCCCGATGCCCCCCAGAATGACGCCCTTGAAGAATGTGTTGGTGAACGAGGGGAAGATGACGTTTAGGTAGGTCCCCAGCGTCGTCTCCACCACGCCCCAGAGCGCGCCAAACAGCCCAATTGTGACCCAATCCCGTACTTTGTATGATGGCATCTATACCTCCTCCTGATCATGCTTCTACCCCACCGCCAGCCTCCGGATTGCGAATCCGGAGGGAGCGGGTTTGGGGGCGCCGGCGGATTCTTCACCCGCAGGCTTCCGGATTGCGAATCCGGA
>CAYQZG010000058.1:20976-22948 GCA_964421785.1 uncultured Anaerolineales bacterium | reverse complement strand
TCACTTGCCGTCGGGACGACGGCGCTCCACTCACTTGCCGTCGGGACGACGGCGCTCCGCGGGTGATTTCGCCATCCTCACGCCTCAGAGTCAGACAGGCATCATAGTCTCGGGCGGGGGGCGCAGCGCTTCCCCAGCGAGCGTCCACGTGTATGACAGCCCCCTGAATCACCGTCGTGACCGCCGAGCTGGCCCGCAGGAGGCCCACGTCATCCGTCAGCTTGGACGTCAACGTGAAGTCACGGTTCAGTTGCGGGTCCGTGGCGTAGACGACCAGGTCCTCATCCTCGTGGAGCGGCTCAAAGGTCAGCCAATCGCGCCACGCAGCAAGCTGTTCTGAGCTCGCCAAGTTCTTGTGGAGGATGATGTAGCGGATGTCGGCGTTCGCCAATGGGCGCAACTGGCGGGACACATCCATCAACGCCGGGTCCATAACGTTGTGCCGACGCAGCCCCTTCAGGAGAGGAACGCTGTCCATGAAAGCAAAGACGTCTCGGGGAGGGCGTGAGACGTGTCCCTCCACCAGGGGCTTTTGATGCGTAATTTGGTAGAACATGTACTGCTTATCATAGATCTGGGGACGCATTGGCAGATCCAGCACGGCGAAGTGACCGGGCTCTTGAGCCAACTCCTCATACCAACCGGGGACATTGGGGCGCTCGGTATGGTAGGGGAGCAGATTATACTCAAGCAGGATCAATCCGGCTATGGAAGCTATCATCAAAGTGGACTTGGTGATCTCGCTATCGCGTCGGATCAGAGAAGCTACGCCCAGAGCTGCCAACATCCCCACCGGGAGTCCCAGAAGGACGTTGAGACGGTCCGGATTCCGCAGAGCGCGAACCATGAAGAAATCGTCAATGAGCCGGTATGGCATCGGGATCTGAGGATAGAGCTGCCCGTTGACCCGCAACTGAGCGCCGAGGGCGAGGACCATGTAGACCACGGCCAACAGCACCCAGAGACGGGCCCTTTTCCAGTCCTTTATCGCGCCATAGAGCGCAAAGGCCAGGACGGTGTACCCCAGGAAAGGGACGTAGACCTTGTTGTGCACGAAGTTATCGTAGATCTGGGCAGCCGTTTCGTTCCACAAAGGATGATAACGTGTGGGCACTACGTAGGCCAGGAGATCCGTCTGCCCGCTGGTTTCATCGCCAATCAGGACGTCCCCTGGGTTGGCCTCGTTCAGATACGCCGCGGCCACAGGCGCCGCCAATGGCGCTATCAGAGCCGTCGCAATGAGCCCCGACAGCGCCAAGAGGCCCAAACGCTGCTTGGTGCGACACGTTCTCTCCCTCAGACATCTCCAGAGCACGTAGAGGCCGAGCATGCCTGACGCCATTATGAGAAGTTGCCAACGAGCTATCCCCGTCATGGCTACGAAGATGGCCACTGCCAGCGCATCACACAGCTGCCCCCTCTCCAGAGTACGCTTCAGGTAGAGCAACGTCATAGGCACACCGAAGGTGACCATCATATTGGGGTGGCCGTAATGAGACAATGTATATGGCCAGAAGCCAAAAACCACTCCACCAACAAGAGCGGCCTGTGGCGACCCGACGACCTCGCGAGTCAACACGTACATGCAGAACCCGTTCAAGGCGAAGACAGCGAGGACCATCAGGCTGTAGGCGGTCGCGCTTCCCAGGATCGCCTGCAGCGGTAACCAAGCTGCGATGTTCAGCCATGCGATGTTCTGATAGGCCAGGGAGACGCCTTGGGGGTAGAAAAGCAGGTCTGTGTGGAATGGACTATGTCCTGCAATGAGGGATTGCTTTACCCACCAGAAGGTCCACTGATGAACCCACAGATCGCTGGTCCCACCCGGCACGTGGGATCCGAGCCGAGCTGCGACCGGCCACGTCATCACCACAGCCAGAAGGGCATAGAGGAGCAGAACTAACCACCGCTTACGCACTTTTTTATCCCTCGGCGGGGAAGGCCGTCGAGACGACGGCGCTCCAAGCAGAAC
>CAYQZG010000058.1:0-20876 GCA_964421785.1 uncultured Anaerolineales bacterium | reverse complement strand
TTTTTTATCCCTCGGCGGGGAAGGCCGTCGAGACGACGGCGCTCCAAGCAGAACTAACCACCGCTTACGCATTTTTCCCCCCACAACGTCGTCACAGCACCTGCTCTTGCCCGCAGGCCGGCGGACGGCGGACGATGAACGATGGACGGGGGAGATAGTTCCAGGCTCATTCCAAGAGATCGACGGCGATCATGGTAAGCAGAATCGACTCTGCGCCGTCAGGTGTAGTGAGGCGTCCGCCCTCGGGATCGTATAGCCCCGCTTGCAGGGTGTAGGTCCCCTCCGGCGCATCGGAAGGGATGGTGAGCCTGTGCGCATCGACGATATACTCATTCGGCAACCAGCCGGTGGTGGGCCGGGTCCATTCCGCCGGAACAGCGTCGGACTGGGCAATCAACGCGCCATCGGGGCCGATGAGATGCAAGAAGACGCGATACGCGGTGTCGGTCTCCGCCTCGGCGCGCCAGACGAGCGTGACGGCGAGGTTCGCCCCAGGTTCCAGGGAGCGGGTCTCGGGGTTCAGGTCGGCGCCAACGAGAGTGGCGACGCTGCCCAGGCGAGCATCGATCTCAATATACATTGGCGAGGGGGAAGGCCGTCGAGACGACGGCGCTCCATACGACGGCGCTCCATACGACGGCGCTCCATACCTAGGACCCTCCCCCACAGGGGGCGGGGAGAAGGCGCGGTCTGGGGCCTCAACGGAAAGCTCTCCAATCGGATAACTGGATAAGGAGCACCACTCTACCGTCCACGTGTAGACACCCGTCCCCAAGGTGGCAGGAAGGAGCAGCCGGTGCTGGCTGCGCCAGACGTCCCCCTCTTCCCAGGAGAAACCCGGCGGAGGTAGCTGGTAGGTGGCAGCCTCATAGCGGCCCTCAGGGCTATGAGGGGCGCCATCAGAGCTCAAGAGACTGAGAACCTGCCCGCAGTGAGACGATGTCGAGTAACTGAAGTCATCATCGGCCTGCCACATAAGCGTAAGATAGACATTATCCCCCGGAGCAGCCTCTTCGCGATCGAAGTCAGCGGTCAAGAGGGAGAGGAAGGGCGTCAACGGTAGATCGAGTCGCTCATCCTCGGGCAACGCCACCGGGCGGCGGGGACGGGTCAGCGTCAATTGCCCCAGCGTCAACTCGGGCGCAGCGGGGTTTCCCTCCTGGTTCAGCATGGAAAGCGGCTGCAAGGTGTCGCGGTCGAAGACAGTGAGCACGACGTCATATCGGCCGGGGGGCGTGCCAGGCAGCGGCTCAACCTCGTGACTGTCGATGGCATAGCGCCCCGGCCTCCACGCCGTGGTAGGCGGGGCGCCCTGGTAGTCGGCGGGACGGTAGCTGTCCGTGGGGCTCCAGCGAAGCCCTTCCGGTCCAACGAGGTGAATGACCGACTGGTAGCGACGGGAGGGTTGATGTCGCACCGTCCAGTAGAGATCCACGCGCAGAGTCCCGTCGGCGGGTAGCGGGCGCGAGTGTCCATCCGTGGCCTGATCGTAACCAATAAGCGTCAGCCCATCAGCGTAGGGCTGCCCAAGTGGATGCGCAACGCCGGGGAGTGTGCCGTCGTCTCGCAGGTTCGGACGCCGGAACGGTGTCTCGACGAGCCTGAACAGGGGTAGAAGCACCACGATGAGGAGAAGCCCCACAACTCTCAGACTCCCGGTGTCAAGTCTCAAGCCTGTGGGCCATGGAGAACGGGGATGCTGCTGGGCCAAGGACGGTCGCCCCGAGACGGGGCTCCGAGCACCTTTTTTCGGGATGATCGAGATCACCAAGACAAGCAGGGCGAGCATCGAGAAGGCATCGGCCGCCAGACGCAACGGGGTCTCGCCGAAGCGAACGGTCACCACGTGACGACCGGCGGGCACCTCGAAGGTGAGCAGCCCGTGGGGATCGGATGGTGTCACCTCGACCCGCTCACCGTCCACCCAGGCCCGCCAGCCGGGGAAGTAGAAACTCAGGTAGCGAGCACGAAAACGCACCGGCGATTCGACCACGATTCGAGCTCGGTTCGGGCCATAGTCAGCCTCCAGGACCTGGGCCTGCTGCGGAAGGACACTCGCGTCGAAACGGGCGACCGTGCCCCCCCCATCGTACTGGGCCTCCAGTGACGACCCCTGGGGTCGCTGCTGCACCCACACAGGGAAATAGGCACCGACAGGATCCACGCCCACCAGACCACTCCTGCCCTCATAGCGATGGACATCCCGAATGGTGGGATGGGACTCCATCGGGCAGTAGCCCCTGGGGGGATACGTGGAGGGCATGGCAGCGAGAACCAAGGTGACGATAAGGGCCGATGGCAGGAGGCCGAGAACACAGGAGACGCATATGTTGCCGAGATCAGCACGTGAATCAGAACGCAGGTCGGGCGTTGCACCCTTGGGGAAGAGCAGCCATACGGCTCCGACCAGAAGAGCAACCGGCAGACTGGCACGACCGACGAGACGCCAGGGAAACTGGACGAAGGGCAGAAGCGGCACATGTTCCCAGAGCCACAGTGAAGATGGCGTGGCCATAAAGACACAGAGGGCAGCAAACCAGGCAAAGAGAAGCAGACTCATCCACTGCTCCTCGGCCTTTCGGCCGCTCCAACTACGGGGATGCCGGGCGACTGGTCGCATTGGCGCTAAGGGCGATGCCGGGCGACTGGTCGCATTGGCGCGCAGGCCGTCGAGACGACGGCGCTCCATACTCACCGCTAGGCCCAGTGGTGTTCGCCGGCGCCCCCGCTTCCAAGGGATGGCGTTTATCCCTCCGTACCCGAACAGAATCAAGCCCAGAACAAGACCGAGACCGGCCAGCAGGGGCTGCACAACCCCAAGCCTAACGCTGAGCGGCGGGTTCATCAACGACGTGTCGAAGGGGCGGGGAGAGGCGAAGATCTGTGGGAGATTCAAGAAATTGTGATGGAAGTCGTTGCCGCGCGTGGCGCCGGTCAGGTAGAGCTGCACGTGACCTTTCTCCGCCAGGGCCGGAAACCAGAAGAAGGCCGTCAGCCCCAGGGCCAGCACAAACGCCAATGCGACCGGTCGCCACGCCCCCTGGCCCCGATAGACAGACCATAGCAGGATCAAGTAGATCAGCAGGAAAGGGGTGAACAACAAACTGGAGATGTTGTGACCGAGATAGAGTGCCGCCAGCAGGGCGACCGACGCCAGAAGCCACCTGCGCCCACCCTGAAGGGCCAACCTACGGAAGGCCCAGAGGACGAAAGGCATAAGGGCCAGCGCCACCGTTTCCGGCGCGTTACCCCGCACCAAGGCGTCCAGGAGCTGATAGGGAGCGTAGGCATAGGCAACGCCCGCCATCAAACCCGCATAAGGCCCAAACAGATCCCGAGCGAGCAGGTAGGCGCCTAACGCGGCCCCCAGCATGCTCAACACGTAGACCAAGTTAAGGGCGCGAGGAAGCGATAGACCGGTCAGGTGCAGACCCAGAGTCATGTAGTAGGAAAGGGGCGCACGGTAGTTGAAGAAGGGGAAGCCATAGCCAAACGCCAGATCCGGCATCCAGCGGGAGAAAAGGATGCCCTGGTCGAGGGCATAACGCATCGCTGCGACACGGAAGTAGTGGAGCCTCCCATCGTGGGTGCAGGGGCTCTGACCACGAAGCAACGGAGCGACCGCCACAGCACATAGGAGGCAGACGATCAATGGGCCATACCCTTCTCGGTTGCGACGCCCTCGAGGACGAGGGCTGTGAGCACAAATGGACTGCCCTGTCTGGGACGTGGTCATGAGCCATCTCCGGAGACGGTGATCTCCACCGGGAGGATGGCCTGGGAATGGGCTAGCGAGGGCTCCTCCTTGTCTGGAAGGGCCTCCCCAGACCTGTCGGTGACGGGGAGGCGGTCGCCATAGGATGCGTCATAGAAACCGACGGCGATCTGGTAACCGCCGGTCGATGCGTCGGGATCCACAGGAAGATCGATCTTATCCACAACGACTTGCCCGGCCGCCCAACTGGTCGTCGGGGCCCCGCCAGCGCCCGGGATGCGGTCGACCTGACCGTGGGGGAGTCCGTCCGGTCCCAAGAGGTGCACGAAGAACGTGTAGCTCCGGTCCGTGGCTTCCGGGTCGACGGGGGGCCGCTTCGCCTCCCTGCCGTCGGGACGACGGCGCTCCACGGGCGGGACCGCCTGGGCACCCAGGGAGTCATCGGCTCGCCAGCAAAGCGTCAGCGGCAGCGTCTCCCCAGGCGCAACCTCCACGCTGCCTACCTCGTAACCGACCAGGTGGATCCGCTCTCCAAACGTCAGATCCGACCGGTGGGCGATTCCATCCGGCAGCGTGAAGGATCGCTCGCGCGGAAGGATTTCGACCGTCGCCAGAGGGAGGGGATAAACAGCATCCCGAGGCCCTTTCCCGACAACCTCACCTCCGGGATTCAGCACGCCGAGCATCAGTCGATAGCTCCCAGGAGGGACATCGGGTGAGACGTGCACCCGGTGGTGAGACTGGAATCGATCCCCGGCCCGCCAGTGAGACGTGGGATAGGCGCTGAGAGGCTCAACCGTCTCCAACTCAACCTGCTCGTCAGAATCGACCCACTGTAAGCGGATATCATAGTCGGTCTTAGGTACAGCGTCGGCCTGCCAGAAGAGAGCGAACGACAGGTGATCGCCCGAGAGGACCTGTGCTGCTGGCGGTGTCCCCCCCAACAAGGTCAACGGTCCGACCGAGACGTCCACTCGCTCCGGCACATCAAGCAAAGCAACATCCGGAGGGGCGACAGGCCTGGCAACTCTCATCTCTCCCACAGGCACCCGTGTGCCTCGGAAGGTCCCATCTGGCCCGACCGCCCCTAGCCTGGCACCGGTGACTCTATCATAAAGGCTGATCTCGACAGCATAGCGGTTTGGCGGGATGCCCGGCGGGAAGCCCAGGTCATAGGTCACGTCGGACCACTCCTGTCCTTCCCAGGCCGAGGTAGGAAAATTGACCTCGTTGCGCACCAGCGATTCGGCGACGGCCCACGGGTGTCCATCTTCGTCCCGTAACGTCACCACAGCTTGATAATCGGTGAGGGGGTCAGTCTGCGCTCGCCAGCGCAAGGTCACAAGCAGAGGATGCGGCCAGGCGGCCGTCGGTGGGAAGGATGCGTCAACCAGCGCCAGCCGACCTCCAAAGGTAGCACGATACGGTGAGGGGCGGGAGGCAGGGAGCGACGAGCGGGGGATGAGCCGGGTGATGGTGGCAGAGGAGAGCGTGACAGTGTCTGCCGGGGTGGCGATTGTCTCCAATTGCCGGCGCAGAAGGGCGGACGTGATGGGCGAAGCCCCTGATGAGGCTACCAACCACGTGATCTCGTGTGCGGGCACCTGCTCTGCCAGCCAATCAGCGATAGCTGCTCCGTCGGGCAGGGAGGCTGCCGATCGAAGCGTGCCGGGCCCTTCATATCGACGCTGCAGAGGCGTGTCGGCATCTATCAGAATCAGGTCGTCCTGCCCGGCGTGTGCGGACAGGTAGTCAGCCTGCTTCAGGGGCGCAGTGTTGGTGTAGATGGTCGTGGTCTGGCGAGCCGGCAAATGGATCGTTTGATAGACCGGCAGATCGGAGAGCCGGTCGACGGTGGACGTGGCAACGACATAGTCGGAGAGAGCAAGGGTATCAGCCTCGGTCTCAAGGGGCATGGTGCGGCCTTCGAAAAACGGGGCGAAGGACGGGACGTTGAGAGCAGCAACGGTGAGTTGCCGAGCGTTGGGCAGTTGACTCAGCCGGCGGGCAGCGACGCCCCAGCCCTCACCCCAGCCGGTCGGCAGCACGCGGGCAGCCACAGCCGGACCACCCAGGAGAGGATTGAAGTAGCTCAGAGGATAGGCGGCGAATAGGAGGGCAATAAGCACTTGGAAGAGAACGATCAGCAGATCAGATTGGCTCGCCAACCTACGGGCGTAACGATCAAGCAGCGCCCTCAACCCTAAGACACCTGCAAGGGTGAGCGGCGGAAAGGCCGAGAGCAGGTAGCGGTCATGCTTCTTGGCGCCAAGGCTCATCCCGGCACCGAACAGCACGGCAAAGACGAGCAGAGCCAAGAAGACAAACCGGCGGTCGAAGGATAGACGGCGCCAGGCTATCAACGCACCCGCAAGGCCGATGAGGACAAAGGGGGAAACACGAAACAGGAAAACGGTCGGGTAGAAGATCAAGCCAGGATCGTAGGTCATCCGTCCGGCGAAGAAGATCGGACGCTGCGCCATCTGGACGTGGTGTCCCGCGAAGGAGAAGAGCTTACGCAAGGTAGCGACCGGACCGGACCACAGGGCAGGATAGAGGACGAAAAAGAAGAGCAACGACGATAGAATGAACAGCGCGCCATGGTGTATGGCGCGAGGCGCACGATGGATCAGAGGCTGCGAGTCGCGGATGGTAGACTGCAGATGCCGGACAATGAGCAAAGACAAGATGAAAGGAGACAGAATCAGGGCCGGCGTCTTGGTCAGTATGGCAAGAGCGACAAAGAGGCCAGAGAGGCCCCACCAAGCCGCCCGCTGTGGTTCTCGCAGCCCGTTAAGCGCGGCCACCAAAGCGAGGAGACTGAAAATAGCCAGCAGCGCATCGGTATGGAGCAGCCCAGAATGGCCGATGAGGAACGGATCGAAAGCGAGCAGGATAACCGCGAGGCATGCAGTGCGCCGGTCGAAGAGGCGCGTCAGCAGTGGAAAGAGAACCACCAGCCCCAGTATGGAGACCAGCGCGACGACGACGCGCCCCCAGGGGAGAAAGGGAATAAGATGACGGAAAGCCTCGCCGTTCTCCGGCGCCAGCCAAGCTAACTGACGGATCCAGTTCAGGTGAGCAGTGCTCTCGGCGGGGCTCAACCATCTTCGGACAGCTACGCCAGCGGCCCCCAACCACATTGTCGTCACGCCGGGATGCCCGGTGGAAGGGATCGCGGCCAAGTCGCGCGACGCCAAAGCATCGGCAAAGCGGATAGAGCGCTCGACCCACGCGGGTTCATCCGGTGTCACATAGCGCCCCAAAGGAGCTAATCTTAGGAGGAAGCCCAATACAGCCAGCAGTAGGAGCCCAACATCGTACAATCGTCGAGCTCTCATATCCAGCTCTTCATCTAGCCAAGGTAGCCCAACGACCGCAGTCGCTCCTCCACCTCGGCGGCCTCCTCGGCGGATAGCCCCTCCTCAGCCTCTGCCTCAGCCGTTCCCACTACCGCGTACTCGACAGACCGATCGAGGGAGAGCGCGGAGGTCAATACCTGGCCATCCATATCGCTCGGGACCGGCAGTCCCATCAGGTGGAGCACAGTGGGCGCCAAGTCCATGATGTGAGCATCAGTCACTCTCTCGCCGGGAGATATCCCGTTACCCCAAGCCAACAGGATGCCGTGTCGGCGGTGACAACCTGAATCACCCCGAATCTGACGCGTGACGATACGGCGATCAGCGGCAAATAGCGGAAACGCGATGGCTCGATAGCCATCAAGGACGAGATGAAGATCGGCACTGCGAGATGCGTAGGGACCGTGGACAACCTCTTCACCAGGTATGACCTCATCAACCATCGGCTGGCCCGTCTGGGGATGACGGAGTTCCTGCAAAGCATCTACGACTCGCTGACGAACGGCCTCATACTCGGCTCCAGGCTCAACGATCCCTTGAGGCTCGCGGCCTCTCAGATTGATGTAGATCTGACCCACGTGCCCGATGGAGTAGGCCACAGTCTGTGACCAATCGACATCATCGAAAGAGAGGAACTTGCTCACGACCCTATTCCGCATCGACTTCGAGACCTGCCACACGTAGTTCTGGAGACCAGCGCGCTCAATCAAGTGCCAGATCGATGCGGGGGTAAGGCCAGCCCTGAAGAGACCTGTCTTGAGCCGCGTCCATGCGCCCCTGTTGAGCCTCAATAAACCCTGATCCAACAAGAAGAGGTTCAAGTTGACCGTATGATGGAGTGGGCCGAAGCCGTGATCGGACATCACGATGACAGTGACGTCGTCCCCAAGGCGTTCAAGCATCCGGCCGATCGTGGCATCGACGCTCCGGTAGATCCGCTTGAACGCGGGAACGAAACGAGCAGCAGTCTGGGGGTCGTAGCGAGGATGCGATGGGTCAACGATCTTCCACAGCGCGTGCTGGAGAACATCGGTGGCCTGGAAATGAAACATCAAGAAATCGTAGTGAACATAATCCTGCATCAGCTGCAGCGCGTACCGCCCACGACGGTCAACGAGATCCAGCAAGTCCGCCGTAAAGGCCTCTTCGTTGCCCTCCTTGTACTGAACGCCGGGAGCGATGCGGTATGGTTCCATCTGGTTGGCGTATTGATCAAGGATGTCGACCGGATAGGTAAAGGCTCCCGTCATTGGCGACAGCATGCCGCCGATGACGAAGCCATTGACCGGCTTGGGCGGATAGGTGACGGGGACATTCATGATGCCCACCTTGCGTCCAGCCCTGGAGAGGATCTCCCAGAGCGTCGGAGCGCGGAGCGAGGAAGCGTTGACCAACTCGAATTGGCCTCCCAAGGGACGAATGAAGTCGAACACGCCATGTTTGCCCGGGTTCTTCCCGGTGGCAAATGTTGGCCAAGCCGGTGAGGTCACCGGAGGAAGCGTCGACTCCAATGGACCGTGGGCGCCCTCCGACATCAAGCGAGCCAGGTTAGGCAGGTCTCCCTTCTCCACCCAAGGGCGGATTAGGTTGAAGGTCGCGCCATCGATGCCAACCGCCAAGACACGGTTCATGCTTCCTCATCCCCGAGGGCGGTCATGGGAGGCTGTTCCGCTTCCAACAGACGCCGGACGACATAGATCGGCTTGTCCTGTGCTTCGTGGTACGTGCGAGTAAGGATCTCGCCCAATAGACCCATCATCAAGAACTGCACACCGAGCACAATCAGCAGCACGGAAAGCATGGTCCACGGGCTAGTGCCGACACGAAAGTTACGGAACGCCTCCTCACCATAAAAGATGCCTCGGAGAACCTTGGCCCCGACAAGATAGAGGCCGATGAGCCCTCCGACGCCTCCACTCAAGAGGCCGAAAGAGCCAAAAAGCTGCATAGGACGCTTGGAGTAGCTGAGTAAGAAGGAGACAGTCACAAGATCGAGGAGCACCCGAGGCGTGCGGGCCAATGCTCCGTACTTGGACTGGCCTGCCCTTCGAGGGCGATCGTTCACCGGCACCTCGGCCACCCGCACGCCGATCAAGCTAGCTATCTCCGGGATGAAACGGTGGAGTTCGCCGTACAGATTCATCTGCTTAACGAGGTCGCTTCGCATGGCCTTCAGCGAGCAGCCACGGTCGTGGAGGTGAATGTCGCTGGCGTTAGCAATGAGCCGATTGGCGACCATCGAGGGTAGCTTGCGCGTGAGAAAGGGCTCTTTGCGGTCCTTTCGCCATCCGTTGACCAGATCGTAGCCCCCCTCCTCCATCACCTCCAGCAATCGCGGGACGTCGGCCGGGTCGTTCTGACCGTCGGCATCCATAGTCACGATCACATCGCCTCGGGCGTAGTCGAACCCAGCGTCGAAGGCCGCGGTCTGACCGAAGTTGCGACGGAACTCCACGATGCGCAGGTGGGGTTCGGCCTCCTGCAGCCGCTGGAGGACCTGCACGCTACCGTCCAAACTGCCATCATCGACAGCGACAATCTCATAGGGACGCCCCAGTTGACCGAGCACCTTCGTGATCTCCGGGATCAAGTCTGGCAGAGAGCCAGCCTCGTTGTAGACCGGGAGTACGACAGAGATATCAACAACAGGTTCTGTTGGTTCCATTCTGATCCTTGAACACGAAAGACACGAAACAAAACGACATCCCAGCGCAATCAGAGAATCGCTTCACTGCTTCGCGTCACGTTTATCGTCACTGCTGCGGATTATAGCACACTGCTCTTGCGGGTCAACGGATCCTTGGCCCTCAGAATCAGATGGCATCTCCGGGACGACGGGCATCCCGGGGATAGACGGCATCCCGGGGATAGACGGCATCCCTGAGCAATGCCTCCATCCTCCCCCGATCCACGCGGGCTGTCAGATCATAACTCAAAGGGGCAACGGAGATTACCCGATCAACCGCCAGAGCGTAGATGTCGGAGTCCGGCTCAGTGCGCTCTGGGTGAGGAAGCGTCTCGTAATCGATCCGGACGGGCTGAGTAAGATCGTCGCGCCGAGGTGGAACCGGGGTGAAGTATGTGTGTCTAGAGACACGCGTAAGACGCCAGGCAGTATCGGGCGTGGCATCTGAGGGCACGTCCACCTTGAGCACGTCCGCATCGAAAGGCAGTGAGACCTCAAGCAGACAGCGGGCGAAGAAGTGGGTAAAATGGACAGCAGCGGCGAAATCCACGTCCTCAGAGGGGGATGTGTGCATCCTTTTGGGCGTCTGGAGAGAGACAGCCAAGGCAGACAACCCATTCGCCGCTCCCTCAAGGGTGGCTCCCACTGTGCCGGAAACGGTGATATCTGCCCCGAGGTTCTCACCGTAGTTGATGCCGGAGATAAGAAGGTTTGGCCTCCTGGGAGCCAGCTCAAGCAATGCATGAAGCACGCCCGCAGCGGGGGAACCATCCACCTGGTGAGCTTCGAGGCGTCTCCCATTCACCTCAAAGGGGTAGGTAGAGACTTCACCCCGGAGATCGTGGGGGAGACTTCTGCCGGCACCAGACCACTGGCGGTTCGGCGCGACGACGAGGACGTCACCGAGGGAAACGGCTGCCTGAGCTGCAGCCCGCAAGCCCGGTGACTCGATACCGTCATCGTTCGTAATGAGAATCAGAGGCTTCTGGGGATGGACGACATCCCTGTGACTATGTCCTGACACAGCGCAATGATAACAAGGTTGAGGATTTTACACAAGACGCCGGTGAAGACGTCGACCTCAACGCGTCGCCCCTCCCGTGGGAGCCGCGGTCAGGGAGGCAGAAGAGAGCCAGAGAAGCCTATGGAAGGACTGCCCGGCATCGTCTGTTCAAGGCGGCACCGGCCGCGCCGTTACGCCAGTCCGGTCGCCCTATTCTCCGCTTCAGCCAGACGGATACCCTGCTCCTCGTCCACAAACAGGAGCAACGTAGCGCCGACAAGGAAGAAGACGACCAAGGAGACGATACTCAGTCGACTTGAGCCTGTCAGCTGCCCTACTACACCAAAGATAGCAGGGCCCAGAATACCCGAGAACTTGGAGCTAACGTCGTAGAAGCCGAAGAACTCCGCCGTCTTCGCCTTCGGCGCAAGTCGCCCGTAGAGGGATCGACTGAGAGCCTGAGCCCCGCCCTGGACCGTCGCCACCATGAACGCCAAGAGCCAGAAATGGAGGCTGGTCTCTATGAAGTATCCACCGATGGCGATGAGCGCGTAGACGCCCAGCGCCAAGAGAATCGAGCGCTTGGCCCCTATCCGACGCGCCAGCCACCCAAAGACAAAGGAGAAGGGGACGCCGACGAACTGGACAGCGAGGATCGCCCCGATCAAGTCGGTGCTCGCGAGGCCAATCTCCTTGCCAAAAATCACGGCCATCGTGATGATCGTGCCGATACCGTCGTTATAGAACCAGAAGGCGATAAGGAACTTGAACAGCTCGCGATAATGGCGAATCTCGCGAAACGTTCGGGCCAGGCGCTGAAAGCCTGCTCTGACCGGGTTGGGGCTCTCGCCCTCCCGCCGCACGAAAGGAGGTTCATCCACCCGGCGGAACAGGGGAATAGAGAAGACCGCCCACCAGATCGCTACGCTCAGAAATGAGAGACGTGAGGCAATCTCTGAATTGGGTAGACCGAACCAGGCCGGCTTCAGAATCCAAGCCAGGTTAAGGACCAGGAGCAGCCCGCCACCCAGGTAGCCCAGGGCATACCCCTTCGTGGAAACCTGATCGATGTCGTCGGAGCGGGCTATGTGCGGCAGCAATGCATCGGAGAAGATGATGGATCCGGAGAAACCGATACGCCCGAAGATGTAGAAGATCGACGCCATGAGCCAATCACCCGTGCTCACGAGAACCAGAAGCGCCGTGAAGAGGATACCCACCCCGGCGAACCCACCGAGAAAACGCTTCTTGGCCCCGCTGTGATCGGCGATGGCACCGAGAATGGGCGCCGCAAAGGCGACCAACACCATGGCAATCGTGTTGGTATAGCCCCAGTAGCTGCTGGCCTGCACCGGCTCCAACATGTTGCCAGCGACCTCGCTGTAGAAAGTAGGCAGGACGGCGGCCATGATCGTCGTAGCGAAACCGCTGTTGGCCCAGTCATACATGCACCAGGCATTGACGGTTCGCGTGTAACTGCGTTGAAGTTCAGATCGCACGACAAGACCTCCTTGGATGGTTCTGACCGTTCATTATGTGCTGTCTATCCTCAGACCCTCATATCTCTCGTGGGGAACCCGCAGTGCTTTGACACGTCATCAAGTTTTCAATATACTTATCCCAACGACCATCATTGGGATGCATGGCCGCCCAAAGCGCGATGCACCGGGTGGGACGGCCAGGAGATTGAAAAGATCCTTGTCGACGATACATTCTGATGCAGATGTGAGCAAAGCGATGCGAAAACCCTACCAAGAACCGAACACGGGGATAGACGGCATCCCCTCGCGAACTACGCCCATTATCTCCGTCGTCGGGCATTCCGGCAGTGGCAAGACAACGTTACTGGAAAAGCTAATCCGCGAGCTCAAGCAACGAGGCTATCGGCTGGCGGTCATCAAGCACCACCACCACCGCGGGCTGCAGTTCGACAAGCCCGGCAAGGATTCATGGCGGTTTGCACAGGCAGGCGCTGATCACGTGATCCTCGCGGGACCAGATCAAGCAGCCCACCTACGCACTTTCGCCCGGGAACCCACGTTGGAGGAGATCGCCTCCAACATCCGGGACGTAGACCTCATCCTAACTGAGGGGTATAAGCACGCCGACGCCCCCAAGATCGAGATCAGCCGAGGGCAGAACACGCCCACGTTGATCTCTGACCCAGGTGATCTGGTGGCCATTGCCTCTGAGCACCTCTTCGACCTCGACGTGCCCCACTTCGAGCTTGACGACGTGAGTCGACTGGCGGACTTCATCGAGACGCGCTTCCTCGAGTCAAACTGATCAGGCAGACCGAGAGGGGAGCCCTGTCTCGCCCCCCTCTCGGATCGGGCCATGACTTGGCTCTACCCGGCGCCTCAAGCCTCAGCTGTCGGTTGGGGCGCACGCCTCCCCTTGAGCAAAGCAAGCCCCCAGATCCAGATCGCGCCGAGCCCAAGCAGCACGACGGCCAGATTGGCAAGCCAACCCAAAATGGGCACGGCGGTGACAATAATGAGGATCACGACGCCCAACACCATCGGCCACCAGCGGTTCTCCTCTGCCGGTGAGTTGAGAGCACGGAAGATCAACTGCCCAAGCAGAAGGGCGACGACGATGGTGGTGATGTAGCGCCAGATGATGCTGAAGCCAAACCCTGTCGTCGTCGTGACGATGCCGCCCAAGACGGCGAATCGGCCAGCGAGCCCTCCCAGGGTCACCAAGCCAAAGAGAATCGTCAGTACGGCGCTGGTCAGGACCAACAGGACCATCAACACGCCAAAGGCAGCGATGGCGACCACGCCCCAGCCCAAGCTTGGCAGAGGCTTCATCTCCACGTTCTTGGCCAATTTGCGCATCCAGTTGGGCACAGCCCACATCATCAGTGCGCCGACCAGGAGCAATGTGACCAGGCGGCGCAGCTGACGGAACGACCATCTAGCGGTCCTGGCGGCTGGCGAAGGGGCTCGCCCTTCCTCTCGATCAGGCACGTATTCATCGAAGTCGACCTGGCCTGAGACTGCCTCACTTGGCACGTCGCCTTCGAAATTGGCCGTGTAGTTGAGATCACCGTTGATCCTCGCGCCCTGGTCCACCGTTAGACCGACCGGTACCGAGGGAACAGAAGGAACGTTGGGGATGAAATTGTAGAACGGTGGCATCGTCTCCGCCTGCTCCGTCCCGCCCACGTCGACGCTGGCATCACCCTGGACGACGCCTGCGATTCTGACCGCACCACCGGCGGCATTGACGTCTCCGCCTACGTCGCCAGCCAGCAGCGCCTGATAGCCAACATAGACGACATCGCCGCCAATCGACGAAACCTCCTTGCCCTCCAGACTGAACCCGGCGGCGATGACGTCATCCGAGACATCCCCTTGGATCGTGAGCGCGTAGCCGGCAACGCGAGCATCGTCCCCGACGGTGCCATTCACGATCACGCTTTGTCCGGCCGCAATGAGGTCACCCTCGACAGTGCCGTTGATCGTGATCGTACCTCCGAAGACGATGAGATCACCCTCGACGGTGCCGTCCAATGTGAACTCACCAGCGCCAACGTAAAGGTCATCCTCGACCACCTCGTCGGCGCCAATCGTGACGACGTCTCCGCCTCGTCCCTCAAACGCACGCACCCTGGGCACGGCAAAGAGCATACCCAGTAGCAGCAGCCCGATCAGAGCCAGCAGCCAGCGCGCACGTCGGGGATAGACTGAATCCCTGTGCAGATTTCTCATGAGTCACTCTCCTTTCCTATTGCAGATAAACGAATCAGTCTTAAGTATACCATAGACCCCGGCCTCTTGACTATGAGATTGGTTTGGGATTGATCTGAAAACCGTTTGATTTCCGTTTGATTCCCACTGGGCTGGCACGCCAATCAGGAGCAGTCCTGCCCTCGAATCAGCGCTGATCCATCTTCTCACCGTACAATTGTGACAGCGTTTCGTGGGTGGCACCAGACACTATAGTATCACACGCGATCATTAAGGACATTTTAACGTTTAGTAAGCCTTTTCTTAAGGACGCGGTACAGGAAAGAGCAATCCTTCGCTTAAGTATACGAGGAGGAAGGAGAATAGTTGCAGGCAAAGCGTAGCGAAGCGCGTTTGTACCTGATGCCCTCGAGGACAAGGGCTGTGAGCCTGCCGCTTCGCTACCTGCGACTGCCCTGCCAGCGGACAAGCAGAGCTTGGTCTCGCTGCAAAACCGTGTTACAATCACTCCAGTAAGCTATGATACAGGAGTGAATGTGAATCGCCAAGAACGATCCTGGCTCGCCTGGACGGTGCTGGTGCTGATGCTGATCAGCAATCTGCCCTATCTGATCGCCTGGGCTGCGACGCCGGCCGATGCGCATTTCACCGGGTTGGTCTTCAATCCTATTGACGGGCACTCCTACCTGGCCAAGATGCGCCAGGGGCTCGAAGGATCCTGGCGCTTCCACCTCGCTTTCACGCCCGAGCGCAGCCCCGGGGCGCATATCTTCCTATTCCACCTGTGGCTAGGACATCTGGCCCGCCTGGCTAAGCTACCGCTGGTCGCGGTCTACCACGGAGCGCGGATCCTGGGCGGGGTAGCTATGCTGGTGGGGATCTACGCCCTGGCATGCCGCCTCAGCGCTCAAAGGCAAGAGCGTAGTACGATGTTCCTATTGACTACTCTGGGTTCTGGGTTAGGCTGGTTATTGCTGACGGTCGGCGTCCGGACGGCTGACGTGTGGATCCCGGAGGCGTTCCCTGCCTACTCCCTGATGGCGAACGCTCATTTTCCGCTTGCCATCGGGCTGATGGTGGGCATCGCATACTCCGGTTTGCGCGTCCTCGCTATAGAGGAAGGATCAGAGAGCCGCGAGGGCACCACCTGGCCGTGGGGCCTTGCCATGACGCTGGCAGCTGTACTCCTGGGCGCGATACAGCCGTTCGGGCTGGTGCCGGCTTTTGGAGCGCTGGGGCTCGTGCTCGCGTCACGAGCGACCGGCCATCGCCACGGGGCCAGGAGCTCCGTTCCCTGGCGGGCGGGGGCCTGGATTATCGCCGCAGCGGCGGTATCATTGCCCTACCCTTTGTACATGCAGTCAGCAATTCGTTCCGATCCGGTACTGGCCGCTTGGAATGGGCAGAACGTAACGGCCTCACCTCCACTGTGGGATTGGGCCCTAAGCTACGGTCTGATCCTGATCCTGGCTGCCTGGGGGAGCAGCGCGGCAATCAGGCGCGGGTCCAATGGAGACATCTTGATGGTCGGTTGGGCAGTGGTGACGTTCATCGGCATGTACCTACCGCTCCAGCTGCAGCGAAGACTCAGCATTGGCTTGGGCGTACCCATGGGGCTCCTGGCCGGTATGGGCTGGTGGCGCGGCGCTCGGAAGTCGATTCGAGCTCGGGCACGCAGCTTTGTGCAAGGCCTGGTCATCGCTCTCAGCGCGCTGACGCCCATCTTCTTGATGGTCACCGTGTCGCTGGCCGCGCCAGGGCCAGAAGCCTCGACGTCCGACTCGTGGCTGTACTTGAGCGACGGGGAGTGGGCCGCTATGGAATGGCTGCGTGACCCAGAAGAGGCACAACCGGAGGCAGTGGTGCTGTGTGCCCCGCAAATGGGCTCTTTTATTCCAGGCTGGACCGGTCAGCGGGTCGTCTACGGTCACCCGTTCGAGACGTTGAATGCCGAGCGACGGGCGGAGCAGGTGAAGGCCTACTGGTCCGGCGAGATGAATGCAGCGGAACAAGCCACGTTCTTGAGAGAAAACCACGTGCATTACATCCTGATCGGGCCACGGGAGCAAGCGATAGGCGCGGGAGGATGGGAGAATCCTATCTTAGGCGATCTCGTCTTCGAGATGCATGACACGCAGATCTACACAGTCCATGGGCACTAGAGGAGAGCTGGAAAGAGAAAACAGGCATCGGGCGTTCATCATCTCCAGACTGTCGCTCCTGGCTCTGGCGGTGTTACTAGTCTGGCCTGTCGCGTTGCATCCGACATGGTGGATTTGGAAGCCCAGATCTCCTGCATCCGACCTGGCGGTTACCCATTGGCCGAATGCCCATTTCACGCGACGCGTGGTGTGGGGAGATGGACATTTCCCATTGTGGCGCCCCACGATTATGAGTGGGACGCCCTTTGCAGCTAACCCTCTCGCCGGGCTCTACTATCCCCCAAACTGGCCCCTCCTCTTCCTACCCTGGTTTCCCCTGGCGCTGGGATTCAACCTCTCGGCCGTGACTCATCTCGCACTGGCGGGTGCCACGATGTACGCGCTGATGCGCCGAGGCTTCGGCACAGACCTCTGGGCCGGGCTGGTGGCAGCCGTGACATACCAAGCTTCGCCCAAGTTGCTGGCCCATCTCGGCGCCGGTCACGTGGGGTGGGTGCAAGCCTGGGCCTGGCTGCCGCTGGCAGCCCTGTGCGCGCTGAAGGGATGTCAGTCCAGAAGGGGAATAGACGACAACCCTTGGCAGGCAAGCACATGGGCTTTGGGAGCGGGAGTGGTACTGGCAGTTCAATTCTGCGCCGACGTGCGGCTATCGGCGTACACACTGATGGCAGCCGCGTCCTTGGTCCTGGCATGGGCCGTGAGCCAGCTAAGCGGGCGACGAACGTCAATCGCGAGGGCGAACGAGGAGATCGGCACGCCGCTTGGAGCTATCAAATCCGTGGTGCAGACAGCCGTTCTCTCCGTGGCTCTCTTTGCCGGTCTATCGGCGTGTCAATGGCTTCCCGGGTTCACGCTTCTGCCGGATACCACCCGATCCAGTATGACGTTCTCCGATGCAGCGGTCTGGTCCCTGCCCTGGCGCTACCTGAGTGGGCTCCTTCTAGCTGATCACGGTGGTTTCCAGGAATGGATGACCTACGTCGGCACAAGCACATTGGTGCTGGCCTGGGTAGGAGCTCAGGCGCTCTGGCACGATCGCCGTCGACGTTGGTTGGGAGCGTGGCTGACCGGTCTGGGAGCCTTCGCTGCATGGCTCAGCCTTGGAAAGAACGGGGGGCTGTTCCAAGTACTGTGGCGCATTGTCCCTGGACTAGGGCTACTCCGGGTCCCCCCTCGGGCGTGGGTGCTGGTGACCTTTACAACGGCGGTGCTGGCCGGGGTGGGGCTTGAAGAGGCGAGGCAGCAACGAGACAAGGGATCATACCGCTCGGGGCATTGGAAACAGGCCCTGCTGCTGGGAGCCGCAGCCTTTCCGCTCATGCTCCTTGTCTCATATTGGCTGACGATGGGACGTCCTCCGCTCAACCTAACGATGTTCGGCCTGATAACACCGCTTACCATCGCCGTCTGCGCTGCGCCGTCGGTCATCAGCGTCTTTGCTCGCAGCAACGACCCGGCTCGCCCCCCGCAGGAGAAAGCGAGAGGACGTCCACCTAAGGAGCAATCAGGCAACGTGGGCTGGCTGGGCGTTGCCGCAGTGCTCCTCGTCGCCTTGGACCTCCTGGTCGTGGACTTCAGCTTGATCGAGACAAGATCACCGAAGGAGGTATTTGCCCAAGGACACGCAGCGGCAGAGTGGTTGGCAGATCAACCTGGTCGCTTCCGCATCTACTCACCCAGCTACAGCCTGCCGCAGCACGTCGCCGAGCAACACGCCCTAGAGCTGGCCGACGGTGTTGACCCCTTGCAGTTGCGTCCTTACGCCGATTACCTGACCGGCGCGGCAGGCTTGCAGGACCGACAGGGGTACAGCGTGACACTACCGCCGTTCCCGGAAGGGGGTGACGTACGGACGGCTCTGGCGAACGCGTCCCCAAACACGGAGATGCTGGGACAGCTGGGGGTGCGCTACGTAGCAGCGGCTTTCCCGATCACCCACAGGCGGCTCGACCTCGTGCGCCGCTTTGACGATGTTTACGTCTACAAGAATGAGGATGCTCGTCCTGTGACCGGAGAAGCGTCGGACCCCAGGATCATCCTCGCTGACGGCAGGGTGCTTTTTCGGTACCGCCCATGGGCAGTGTACGGAGGAGTAGGAATCTCTGGTCTGACCTTGTTAGGCGTGGTCGGGTGGCGGCTCAGGGCTGTGCTGCGCCAGCTGACGGTGCCTTGCCAAGCGAGCGAAGCGAAGCCTTAGTGCGAGGCACCTAGGATACATGGAACGCATCGGGACATCCAGGAATGTGACCTCAAATGTACGGACGGTGTGAGTACCGTTTTGTGTTGATCCTTAGCATGGCTGCTCTGGTCATCACGTCCATCCCGTACGCGCTCGGCGCGATGATGGCTACCGAGGAGCGCGTTTTCGGTGGCTTCGTGTACGCCATCGAGGATTGCTACTCGTACCTGGCGAAAATGCGCCAGGGCGCCGAGGGCGCGTGGCTGTTTCAAATCGCCCATACACCAGAGCCACACCCAGGCGCTCTCTTCTTTCTCTTCCACCTCGTGCTGGGAAAGATCGCTGCGTTGCTGCCGACCGGCGCCCTCACATCGCGCATGGTGTTAGTCTATCACCTCGCACGTTGGATCTTCGGTATCGGCCTCCTGCTGACGCTCTATCGCTTTCTGGCGACATTTACCGACCGGCTGCTGGTGCGTCGCCTGGCCTGGCTGATGGCTACCTTCGGCGGCGGCCTCGGCTGGTTGCTCGTGTTCCTGGGAGAATCGGATTGGCTCGGCAGCTTGCCCCTCGACTTCATCCTGCCCGAAGGGTTCACTTTTCTGGTTCTGTACGCCTTCCCTCACATCGCACTGGGGCGCACATTGCTGCTGTGGGGAATCCTGTCTCTTCTGAGAGCCTGGCAGGTCGCATCAGCATCCGACCAGCGAGAAGGAGAGCATCCCGAGCTTGTCAAGGGATGGTGGGCGCTCGTGGCCGGGTTCCTCTGGCTCGCTATGGGCCTGATTGTGCCTTTCTACGTAGCCGTGGCCTGGGCCGTCGCAGGAGCAGGCTTGATCGTGCTCGCTCTGCGCGAACGTAGGCTCCCATGGACCGAGGCGTCCCTGGCCGGTGTGTCCGGGCTCATCTCCGCGCCGATCGTGCTTTACAGCGCCTGGCGCTTCACCAGCGATCCTATCTACGCAGCCTGGGCAGCGCAGAATCAGATTCTCTCCCCGCATCCGCTCCACTACCTGGCAGCTTATGGCATACCCTTGATTCTCTCGGCCTTCGCCGTGCCCAATGCCTGGCTTGGGAAGCGACCCACCTGGCTGCTGTTGGCCTGGGTGGGCGCGGTGCCGTTCCTGATCTACTTGCCCTTCAATCTGCAGCGGCGGCTGGTCGAGGGCGTCCAGGTGCCGCTCAGCCTCCTCGCTGCGATGGGGTTGTTGAACGGCTTGCCTGTGCACCTGTCTATGCAACCCGTGGAGCGCCGTCGTCCCGACGGCAGGGAGGCGAAGTTGGTGAACGGCTTGTCTATGCACTCGTCTATGCAACAAGGCCACGCAGACGTCACATCAAGGGCTCTCGGCCTTAAGTCAAGATTGGCAATAGGCGTGGTGCTGATCGCCTTGCTACCAACAAACGTGCTGCTGATCATGGGAAACACCATGGCCCTGCGGGGCTCTCCTGACCCTATCTTTCGCGACAAGGAAGAGATCGCAGCTCTAGACTGGCTCGACCAGCGAGTCGCCCCCTCCGACGTCGTGCTAGCCTCCTACGAGACCGGCAATTACCTTCCCGCGCGAGTCCGCGCGCGCGCCTTCGTCGGTCACGGCCCCGAGAGCGTTCACGCCGAGCAGAAGAGAGCCCAGGTAGCGCGCTTTTTCAACTCAACGACAGATCCCGGTTGGAGAGAGTACCTACTAAGAGACTACGGCGTTGACTACGTCCTCTGGGGACCAGAGGAACGGGCTCTCGGAGCCTTCGATCCGGGGGCAGCGCCCTATCTTCAGACCATCTATGGAGAGAGCAGCTACTCCGTGTTCGAGGTTGTCGAATGAAAGACAGGGATAGGCTCGTCACCTGGGCGGAGTGGCGTTGGATACTCACAGCAGGACTAATCGTGCTGACCGCGACGTCCTTACCCTATCTGCTGGCATGTTCACTCCCCCCCGCTGGGGGGGATAAGAGGGGGGGAGAACAGGCATGGTCACAGGAAACGACCGAGCGGGTCTTCAGTGGCTGCATCTTCCTGTTTGAGGATTGCGCCTCCTATCTAGCGAAGATGAGACAAGGCGCAGAGGGAGCCTGG
>CAYQZG010000057.1:4370-22957 GCA_964421785.1 uncultured Anaerolineales bacterium | reverse complement strand
GAGGTGACTTCTCAGCGACCTACAGATCGTCCAGTAGATGGTGAAACGCCGGGTCAAGCGCCTTGGGCGCGGGAGTGGCGACCGCTGCCACCGGCTCCCCCTGCGTTGCCCCGGGGAGCAGGTTCGTGGCAGCATCGACCGGCACCTTGCCGGCCAGTTCTCTAATTGGCCTCTTCACGATTAGGAAGTTGTGGCCGTGAAAGCTATTATCCCAAAGCAGCCACGTCCCCGCAGCCGCGTTCTGGCGCACCTTGTCGCGCTCCGCTTCATGGCACAAATCGAGGAGCCGAGAGCCGTAGGCGAAGACCTGGTCTTGGTAGCGAGTCTGGGGCGTGAAGAGGATGGGGATGTGCTGACCATCCGTCAAGCTTCGGTAGTGCAGCATGGCCTTCCGAGCTGAAACGATGCGGCTTTTCTGGAACGGCTGCACGACGACTGCCTCTACCTCGGGCGGGGCATCCTCCAGAGCCGCGATCGCCTTGTCGACGTAGACGAAGGCGTAGGCGATGACGATATGCTCGAGATACTGTTCGACCAGTCGTCCCAGCTTCGTTGTCGTGACCGGGCCTCGCGGCCCTGGACCCGGAGGGGGCTGCGGGGAGCGTGATGCCATCCGCTCTTCTGCTTGGATGTGCTTCCAGATGCGGGCCTGAAGCTTGACGGTGGTTTCCTGTCGGGGGCCGTCCTCGTAGCGGATTACCATGTCAGGGCCGTCCAGCTCCACAACCTTGTAGGGTCCCCTACGATTGCGGTACTTACCGCCTACTTCGAATGGGTGGTCCATCCGCTTCTCCTCGTCTCTTGAAGAACATGTCTACTCAAGGTTGTCGGCATCGATAGGGAATTCGTGCCCCGCTGCAGCCACGAAGCCATCGTCCCTGCGCAATCGCACCCAAACCAACCCGTGGTCACTTCCTGCTTCAAGTGCATCCTCCCAGTGGTACTTGACCTCCAAGACCTCAAACTCGGGTGATGCATAGATGGCGTCGTAGCGTGCGGGGGTCTTGTGACCTCGCAGGAAGCTTGTTGCCAGCGGACCTTCTGGTCTCTCGGCGCGGATAGCCTTCATCTCAGCTGGGTTGTCATCAACATGGACTCTCAGTACATCCCGTAGGTCGTGCTTCGGATCGGATCCGTACAACACTTCTTCAGCCTCCCAGAACCAATCACACTGTGACAGTTCAGGGTGATCGACGCGCGGTGTGTTACGGTCTATCCCGACAACCATGGGCAGCAGACGCGAAGCCCAGAGATCGCCGTAGCGGTTGACTTGTACTGCTTTCAGCTTGCCCCAACTCACGCCGGGGGGCGCTGCAAGGGACGCGACCGCTAGGTTCCGGCCTTCAGCGTTCACAATGCCTATCAGCGTTCTTTCGGGGGAGGGGGCGTTCACCATCGGAGAGCTCACGACAAGATCTATTCCGTCACAAACCACAATAGCAGAACCCGAGGGCATATGCCCAGTCGCGCGATCTGGTCGGTGGCGGAGCGCCGTATCGACGCTGCCCACGCTGGGATGACTCTCTATCAGGGGGACCCGCTCGGGGTAAACCTCCTGCAGAAGAAGAATGTCCCAACCCAGGCGGTCCATGAACGCCAGCTGGCGACACACATCTTTCCGCTTCTGGAGGTTCCAGTCAATGATTCGTAGCTCTTCGGGCATAGAGTCCCTATTCTTCACTCAGGCGATGCTCAATCGTGTGTTCCTCTCCGCATCTGTGTGTGTACCTCCGTTCTCTAGACCGACTGTCGTCGAAGATTGTCAACGAGCTGCCGGACGGCGGGCTTCGACCCGCTGTAGCTCACGATCGCCACGTCTAGGTCCCAATCCCCGTGCAGCTTCAGCGCCCGGGCGATGCTGTCTACGATCCAATCGGTACTGTTGCCGAACGCTCCTCCGCCGAGGAGCGTCAGAAACAGACGGTTGTTCCCCGTACGCTGCGCGTTCAGGATCGCCGTGCAGATCGTCGCTTCGTAGGATGCCTCCAGCACCAGCCGCGCGAAGCCCTGCCAGAGATCGGTAGGGTGATTGCTGTAGGCGACGGGCAGGGCGGAGCAGTAGGCCTGCGTGACCGTGTGCGATGAGCCTCTGATCGTCACCTGGGTGTTCCACTGCACGCCGATCCGCAGTCGCTGCCGCAGTTGATCACGTTCCTTCTCCGAGGATGCCTCAAGCCGCTCCGAGATCTCAAGGAGGCCCTCGCGTGACGCTAAGGCGTAGCCATTCCTCATCTTCCAGAGCTTCTCCTCGACGTTGCCCAGGGCCGCTCCCAGGTCCGAAAGACAGTCAATCTGCCGGCTGGCCGACTGCCCGCGTTGGCCGTCCACCTCCGCGAAGTAGTTCCGGTAGATCGTTCCCGCGCCACAGGCGATGGCGCAGACGGGTCCTTGGGTGTGATCGTTCTCGTAGATCCCGACGCCGCGCTCGGGCGTGACGTGTGGGCCCACCATCTCTAGGAGGTTGAATTGGGAGGCCACCTGGAACAGACTCGCAGCATTCGGTTCGTCGGCGTGTAGGTCCGCGACGTCCCCAACCACTTCCTCCAGCGTAAGCTTCCCCGTCGCGCGCCGACTGCGGCTCACGCGCTGCCGCAGCTCGCCCAAAGAGGGAGTCTCCAATTGTCCCCACGTGAACGTCCTCCCGTTCACCAGAGACGTCAGCGTGTCACCCTCGACCGTGATGTGCTCACGCACGTGGTCTGGGGATACCTCGCGAAAGCCGGTCAGCTCTTCGAACCACGTCATTGGCGTCCTCCTTGCACGTCGCAACTGCACAGCGGCGGGGTGGTCACGTCCGGGGCATGCGGCCCGGCTATGACGGCTTGGTCTTGGTGCTTCGCTTTGCGCAGGTTGGTTGTCCTTTCACATATGTCGGACAGTCATGATATCACAGATCAACGCTTTGTTAAAGCGAGATTGGGATGAGTCCAGGAGGAGTCGATTTAGACCTGTCGGGTTTCTGTGCAGCGTATCAACCTACTCAAAACGGCTTCCGCGGGATCAAAATGACGTGCTGCAAGGTGTCATCCAAAACCCGACAGGTCTGAGGCGCTAAAACACTCTCTCGTCCATATGCGATTGCCCTGGGCGTCCTGCTTGACCTAGTTGCCGAGGGGACTACAATTAGGGTGGGGAGGTCGCCAAGGCGGGGCTGTGAGCCCATACGACGAGGGCCTTTTCATTGGAGGAGGATGGATCTGTCGTCTGTCAGACCCAACCGCTTCCTTCACCATCCCCATGGACGACCTGAGGCGAGCGAAGCTGGGGAGTCCCCGCGGCTGGCTAGCACTACAACCGCACGTGCCAGAGGAGCAGACTTCCGAAGTTTTGGAGTCCACGCCCAACGCGGTGTAGAGGTGCTCACAGAACGATTCCAGGCCTGTCTGGCATTGTCGTGCAGGCTTCGGACGTCTGTTGCGGGATGGGAGCGCCACGATCGGTAGATCTGGCAGGCACTGCTGCTGTGCTTTTATGGGATGCCGGTCACATTGCATGCAGAACAAGGGGGACACCACCGATGACCAAAGGATTGAGATTCCGCAAGGTTGATCTTCACGTCCACACGCCCGCCTCCCGGTGCTTCATCGGAGATCACGTCGAAGAGCAGGATATTGTCGACCAGGCCCTCAAGCGTGGTCTGGCGGCCATCGCTATCACGGATCACAACACCGCTGCCTGGGTGGACCGCGTCAAGTCGGCCGCCGTGGGCACCGGTCTTGCCGTGTTCCCCGGCGTCGAGATCAGCGTCGCTCCGGGGGTGCACATCGTGGCCCTGTTCTCCTTGGATTGCACGGCAGAACACGTCAATCATCTGCTTTCGAAGCTGGACATCCCGCCCGAGCGACGAGGCGATGCGTCGGCCCTGGTGACCCGCTACGGTGTTCAGCAGGTGGTGACGATGGTCCACGATAACGGCGCCTTGCCCGTGCTGGCCCACATCGATGCTGTCAAAGGGGCCTGGCACGAGCTCCAGGGTCAGACGCGCCTCCAGTTGTGGCAGGAAGCGCCCTTCGCCGCCGTCGAGATCGTAGGCGATGCTCTCCCGGAGGAGGTCGGCAACGCCCCCTATCATCGCCGGCCAGCCTGCTACTGGGCCTCGGACAATCCGCATCCAGACCATTCTACGAAACACTCACATCTGGGCATTGGCACCCGCTGCTCCTGTTTTAAGATCGACGAACCGGTCACCTGGGAGGGGCTGCGCCTCTGCTTCGAGGATCCGGAGCCACGCATTTGTCGTACTATGCCTCAGATGACGCATCCCAGGATCGAGCGGGTGCAAGTTGGAGGCGGCTTTCTCGGGGGCTTGGACGTCGACTTGAATCCCAATCTCAACTGCCTGATCGGAGGACGGGGCACCGGCAAGTCCGCGCTCTTGGAGTTGGTCCGCCACGTTCTCGATGTCCCCGTCAAGACCGAGGAGAACGAGAAGCAGGCCTGGAGCCTACTGGCGCATACCTTTCCCACCGGGGCCCGGGCCACGGTCGACATCCGGGTTGACGGCGTCCGCTACCGTGTGACGCGCACTTCGGGCCGAGAGCCAGAGGTGAGGCGTCTGGGGGCGGTGCTTGATGAGCGGGATGGCGGCACGAGGATCGACGTCGACCCACGCGATCTGTTGCCCCTGCAGGTCTACGGACAGAAGGAGATCTACCAGATCTCGCTCGATCCCGAGTTCCAGCTGCGCCTCCTGGACAACTACGTGGCCGAGGATCTCAAGGCGCTCAAGGAGGCGGAGTCCCGGCTGCTGCGCGATCTGGACAGCAATGCGGAGATGATTCTCCACCTGACGGATGACGTGCAGGCCGCCCAGGAATCGCTTCGGGAGCTGGCCGCCGTCAAAGAGGAGATCCGCCGCATGGAGGCGCTGGACTTCGTGGATCGGGTCAAGGACAAGCGAGCGTACGATCGGGAGAAGCGGCTGCTCAAGGGTGCTGAGGAGCAGGTCGAGGAGCTGTTGACGGCGCTCCGGGCATTCGCCCAGGAGCATCGGCTGGATACCGCCGACCTGGACGATGAGAAGCTGGAGGGTTTGCCCAACCACGACGTCCTCCGGGGGGAGCGGGCGCTGGTGGAGGCGATCAACGGGATGCTGGACCGTGAGTTGTCGCGCGTCTCGGGGGCTGTGGAGGAGCGCTGGCAGGCGGGAGCGGAGAGGCGTCGGGTGTGGGAGCGAGCCTACGCCCAGCAGGAGGAGGCCTACGGCAAGCTCCTCGAGGAGCTCATCGAAGAGGGAGAGATCGATTCCGACCGCTACATTCAGCTGCAGGGCCGCAGGGCGGACCTGGAGGAGCAAGCCCGACAGGTCGAGCAGTATAAGGCCGACATCGACCGGGCAGGGGATCAGCGTGAGAGGTGGCTTGAGGAGCTTCGAGAGGTGCGGCGAAAGCAGTACCAGGTGCGCTGTGAGCAGGCGGCATCTCTCTCGCAGGCGCTCAGCGGCAACGTGCGGGTGACCGTCTGGCCTGCCGGACACCGCGAGGCTTACAAAGCGTACCTCCGCGAGCTGTTCAGAGGGCATGACGTCCGCAACCCGACGCGTGACGAGCTGGCGGAGGTCGAGGCCGCGGAGCCGGAGCAGGAGGCCCAGCGCCCCGTGGAGGTCGAAGGGAAGGTTCGCCATCTCGTCTCCAGGATCCCCCGCTACCTCGATCCCATCGACCTAGCGGAGGCCATCCGGGTGGAACAGGGGCGCGAGGACGATGAGCCGAGTGTGCTGGAGCGACGCTTCGGTGTGGATTCCGCCGCCATGCGCAGGAATATGTCTGGCTTGAGCCAGGAGAAGCTGTTCGAGCTGGAGCGCTTCGAGGTGCCCGATCTGCCGATTATCGAGCTGCAGGTGGGCAGCGGCCTGCTGGGCTATCGTCGCTTGGAGCATCTCTCCGTGGGGCAGAAATGTACAGCGTTGCTGTCGATCATCCTTCTGGAGAGTGAGGCGCCGCTGCTGATCGACCAACCGGAGGACGATCTGGACAATCAGTTCATCTTCGACCAGATCGTGGCTACGCTGCGTGGCGAGAAGGAACGACGCCAGTTCCTCATTGCCAGCCACAATGCCAACATCCCGGTCTCGGGGGACGCGGAGCTTATCGTGGTCCTGAAGGCGGATGAGAAGCGCGGACGGGTCGCGGACGGCGGCCTGGGGTCCATCGACATCGCGTCCGTCAAGGACTTCGTCACCCGTATTCTGGAAGGGGGCAGCGAGGCGTTCAGGATTCGGAAGGAGAAGTACGGCAGGCTGGTCGAGGACTAGCGTATGCCTGCGGACTAGCGTGTGCCTGCGGACTAGCGCCTTTTCTGCTCTATGTGGGCCACGGCGTCTGGTGGAAGGTAACCTTTCACCTCCTGCTCCCAGCGGATGGCTCAAGACGAGCCGTGATCCGCGGTATTGAGCATCAAATGGCCCAAGCATAGACCCGGCTAGTGTGTGAGAGGCCATAAGGCGAGTAGTTACGATTGAAGGAGATCTGTGATGAGAAAACCTATTGCCACGATGATGTTGCTAACGCTGTTGTTCAGTGCGATGGTGCCTGTGGTCCATTTCATATCGCCCAGTACGGTTTCTGCCTATTCGCTCCCCGATGCGGTCCCGGTGATGCTGCATGCGTCGTCTGAAGACGGTGGCACGGCGAGTCCGCCCCGATCCACGCACCCCTCGTTCGATGCTGACGTCGAGCAGGTCAATCTGTCTGAGGAGACCTCCCTCGCCGGCGTTCTGGGCGTGACGGGCAACGATGTAGAGTCGTGCTACGACGACGCGACATCGCGCGCCCTCGGTGGCTTGCCCACCATCGGTTACGGGATGGCTGTCGCGTCCGTCGATGACCAGGCCCTGGCACTCGTCGAAGGAGCGGGCTTCGGCTGGGTTCTCCACTATGTCAGCTGGGCCCTGACCGAGCCATCGCCGGGACAGTATGATTGGGCCTGGCTGGACGACGCGGTGGCCAAGTGCGAGAGCCGCGATCTCAACATCGTCATGCGTATTGATCGGCCGCCGGCCTGGGCCAACGGAGGCGGAGAGGAGACGGCACCACCCACTGATCCGCAGTATCTCCGGGATTTCATGCACGCCCTCGTGACCCGCTTCGGCAGCCGCGTGTCGGGGTATGTGATTTGGAATGAGCCCAACCTTGCCGCGGAGTGGGGCGGAGAAACGCCGGATGCAGAACGGTATGTCAACCTACTGTGGGCAGCCTATGAAGGGGCCAAGGCAGCGGATCCCAGCGTGACCATCGTCTCGGCGGGTCTGGCTTCCACCAACGATGTCTCGTCGCGCGCCGTGGACGATCGCGTCTACCTGCAGCGCATGTATGATGCGGGCGCAGCCAGCGCCTTTGACGTCATGGGAAGCAACCCCCTGGGATTCGCTTCGTCGCCGGACGATACGAGTGATCCCAACCATTTCTACTTCTCCCGCGTGACGGAGCTGCGGGATATTATGGTGAGCAATGGTGATGCGTCTAAGTCGGTATGGGCTCTGGAGCTGGGTTGGTTGTACGACACCGACGTCAACCTGGGCGATTTCAACTGGATGAAAGTATCCCCCGAACAGCAGGCCGACTACCTGGTCAGGGCCTACTGCAAAGCGCGCCAGGAGTGGCCGTGGATGGAGGTGATGTTTGTCTGGAATCTTGATTTCAGCCTGCACGAACTGGCGTCCAGCCACAAATACTGGTATAGCATAGTCGACGATGACCGCACGCCGCGTCCTGCCTACCTCGCCCTGCGAGATATGATCTTGTCCCCTCTGGTAGCCGATTTCAGCGCGTCGCCGGTGTCTGGATTCGCACCGCTGACGGTCCATTTCTCCAACCTATCGAGGGGCAACTGCGACACCTGTGTATGGGACTTCGGCGACGGGGACGCCGAGACGACGTGCGGCGATCCGACCCACACGTACAGATCGGCCGGCACATACAGCGTCTCGCTGACCGTTAGCGGCACCGGTTGCACCGACGTAAAGACGAGAGAAGCGTTCATCAGCGTGGAGGGCGCAACCATCTACCTTCCGCTGTTAAGGCGCGCCCCCACCCTTGTTTCCTCGGTGCTGACGCCGTTTGATGCCAACTCGAACGACTTGAGCGGGCCCTCCAGCTGGACTTGCAACTATGGGAAGAAGCCAGAGATTATTGTGTCTTCGACCGGTGACGAGTTGGACGTCCTAGCGCAGGACTACGATCCTGGGACGGTCTGGGATGCCGTCCTTTTGCACATCGAACCCAACTCGACCGGCTATGGTGTCACCCAGGCGCTGACTGACATGCCCATGCTGGATCGGGTGATGGGTTTGGCAACCGATGATGCTGGGAACCGCTATTACGCCACCGGCGTGGACGAAAGCGACGTGGTCGATCCCTACTATCCTCCTGCCGACACATATCGTAGCAACATCGTCCGGGTTGTGAAGCTGAATCCGGCGGGGGACGTCCTGTTCAACATCGACCTGGACAAAGCTCGACATGCCCACGATTCCGATGCGGAGATGATCATCAACCCGATGGTAGCTTCCACATCGCGCTTGGCCGTAGGTGGAAACGAGGTGGCGCTGGTGCATGGCATTAACACCGGACCTGACTGGAATATCAACGGCGCTCGGCATCAGAAGGCGCTCTCCACCCGCCTGAACGCCACGAGCGGGGCGATTATGCGAACATCCTCTGTTTGGGTCAGCCATTCCTTTGACCAACGCCTGGTGTATGACGGAGAGGGCATCATTGAGCATCACCTGGGAGATGCGTATCCTCGCTACATTGTCTTCGCTCGCCATCACACGTCCTATCCTCTCTTTCACATCAAAGGGGAGTTAGGGCAGAACAACACCTTTACGAGGTTGGGCAACCTCGCCTTGATTGAGGGCGATCCGAACTACGGGTATGTCGCGCTGTTCGCAACAGAAAGCAATGCCGAGACGGGTGATGGAATCAACGGGCCGCGCAATCTGGCTATGGTGCGCGTCAATAGCAGCGACAACAGTGTCGACCCGAGCTTGCCAGACACCTTGACTGTCAACTCGTCCGGGACGCGACAGACCAATCGGCTGAGATGGCTGACCCACTACTCGAACAGCTCGGGTTTGCACGTCGAACGGCCCAAGCTGATTGGTGTTGGAGGGGATCAGTACATTGCGCTCTGGGAGCAGTGGCAGGAAACTGGTGGCTACTCTGAAAGCTTCAACGGCGTCTTTGGCATGGTCATCGACGACAGGGGGAATACCCTGCGCGGTCCCAGACTTATCACCGATCAACATCATCTGCATCGTGGGGATGATGCCTTTCTGCTGGACAACCGCGCCGCTTGGATGACTGGGAGCGCGGTCGAGCAGAAACTCTACATTCACTTCGTGAATACCTCTCTGAGCTATGAGAGGGTGACATTGCATTGAAAGCGAGGGGGGAATGTCCCCCCCCCGTCGGCGCCGCCCCGTCTGCCCCGCCTGTGGCGGCGAGGTGGGCCACGTGCGCATGATCCACGGCTGCCCCGCGCTCAAGCTGAATCAAGGCACCGTTGTGGCGTGCTGCAACCCAACAACAGGCTACAGGCAGATCGGCACCGCAGACGGGGATGCCGCTGCGCTTGCCGCGGAGCTTAGAGCGATCCCCTTTGAGCGGACAAACTGCAGAGGTATTTCCGCCGGGATGTACTATGGCCCACGGCACCAGGCGCCGTTGACCTTCCCGAAAGCTAAAGGGGTTTGAGTTGACAGCTCGTAGCGCGCTATGTTGTGCCCGGTGAAGGTGTTCTTGGGGGCTTGATACGCTGCGCGAAACCTTGAAGATCTAGAATGCGCGCTCCTTGCTCTCTTGCCGGTTCGCCCAACTGGGCTATACTTACGGACGTGTTGACGGAGCGCCGGATGAGAGCCGGTTGAAGGAGAGCCACTATGAACGAAGCCCATCTGACCATCACCGCCGTCCCCGGCATTCGCGTGGGGCACGCCACGGATCTGGACGGCCTGACCGGCTGCACGGTCGTGCTGTGCGAGGACGGGGCCGTCGGCGGCGTCGACCAGCGCGGTGGGGCGCCCGGCACGCGTGAGACCGACCTGCTGCGCCCCTTGCACCTGGTCCAGGAGGTTCACGCCGTCCTCCTGGCGGGTGGCTCCGCGTTCGGCCTGGCGGCAGCCGACGGCGTTGTGCGGTATCTGGAGGAGCAGGGCCATGGGTTCGATGCTGGCTTTGCCAGGGTGCCCATCGTCCCCGCCGCGATACTGTTCGATCTCGACCTGGGCGACCCCGGCGCCCGACCCGATGCGGCGATGGGCTATGCGGCCTGCCAGGACGCCGGGAAGGAGCGAGTTCTGGAGGGGAACGTCGGCGCCGGAACAGGTGCCTCGGTCGGCCGAATCCTGGGGCCGGGCCGGGCGATGAAGGCGGGTCTGGGGAGCGCTGCGGTCTCTTTGGGGGGCGGGCTGACGATTGGCGCGCTGGTGGCTGTCAACGCCTTTGGCGACGTGATTGAGGCCGCCGGCGGGGAGATCCTGGCCGGCGCGCGAAAGCCCCAGAGCGACGAACCGGCCGACACGCTGGCGGTGATGCGAGCTTTGGCTTTCGGGGGCGATGGCGCTCCGGGGTTCGCCTCCAGTACCGTGATCGGCGTGGTGGCGAGCAACGCCCGGCTGACCAAGGAGGAGGCCAACAAGGTGGCGCAGATGGCCCAGGACGGCATCGCCAGGGCGGTGCGTCCGGCGCACACCATGTTCGACGGCGACACGCTCTTTGCGCTGGCCAGCGGTAGGGAAGCGGCCGACGTGAATCTGGTTGGGGCGTACGCTGCCCAGGTCGTCGCCGAGGCCATCGTCCGCGCGGTCAAGGCCGCTCAGGGCGCCGGTGGTGTGCCGGCCCATGGTGATCTTCGGGCTTCCCCGTGATGCGTGTAGGGCGACTGCTGGTCCTCGGCTGCCTGCTGCTCGCGGCCTGTGCGTCATCGCCCTCCGCCACGCCGACGACGGTGGGGGGGAGCTATCGGCTGCCCACGCGCCTTCCCACGGTGACGCCGACGGCTACGGTGTTTGTTCTCTCCGCCGAGGCGTACTACCGAGGAGGCGTGGAGCGACGGCGGGCCGGGGACGTGGACGACGCGCAGCGGTATTTCACCTGGGCCATCGAGCGAGATGTCGGGTTCGCGCCGGCCTACGTCTCTCGCAGCTCGATCTACCTGGCGGAGGGCGATCTTGACCGGGCGCTGGAGGATGTTGATGCCGCTCTTGCGATTGAGCAGACGGCCAGAGCCTACGTGCTCCGCGGGGAGATCCTGCGCACGATGGAGCGCTACGCCCAGGCCTGGCGGGCGTTCGACGAGGCGCTGGCCCGCGACCCCGGTGTGAGGGACGATACGTTCCGTTCTCGTTGGGAGGTGGCCAGGGCGATCGGGGACGGGGATCAGCTCTCGACGCTGGCCGCCGAGTACGCTGCGGCTCATCCGGGCGACGGGCTGCGAAACTACTACGAGGCCTGGGCGTCCCTTGAGTCGAGCCAGTACGAGGAGGCGATTGCGATCCTGGTCGAGGGCATCGAGAGCTCTCGCGACCAGCCGGCGCTTCTCTGGTATCTGTTGGGACGGGCCTACACGGGGATTGAGGCCTGGCAGGAGGCTGTTGCGTCGCTCGAGAGGGCGCGGGAGCTGGTGCAGGCGGGCGACAGCAGCATGGGGGCTCACACCACGGAGCCGGTGGCCGATCTCTTCGTCGCGTTGGGACGGGCCTATCTCGGCGCCGGCCGCTGCGCGGATGCTGAGACGATGCTGGTCTATGCCATGTCGATCGGTGCCTCGACGCCGGAGCACCTGGCCGCGCTTGAGGAAGCTCGCATCTGTCAGACGCCGACCCCACCTCCCACAGCGACGCCGGCGGGGTGATAGAGATCGCGAGGATGGTACCATGCATGAGAGATTTGACGTCGTCATCGTAGGGGCCGGTCCCGCCGGGGTGTTTGCTGCGCTGGAGTTGAGTCAGAAAGCCGACCTGCGCATCGCGATACTCGACAAAGGGCCGGACATCGACCGTCGGCATTGTCCGGCCCGGGATCCGGGGGGAAAGTGTCAACACTGTGAGCCCTGTGCGATTATGGCGGGGTGGGGTGGCGCCGGTGCTTTCTCCGACGGCAAGCTTACGCTCTCGCCGGCGGTCGGCGGGCGGCTGACGGATATCCTCGGCGCGGAGCGGGTGAGCGAGCTGGTGCGTCGCGTCGATGACACGTACGTTCAGTTCGGGGCGCAGGGTCCGATCTATGGCACTCGCACGGATCAGGTGGAGGCGTTGGAGAAGCGGGCAGCTCTCGCGGGACTGCGCTTCATCTCGGTGCCGATCCGGCATATGGGGACCGAACGGTGCGGTGAGATTATGCGCGGGATGCGTGACGTGCTGTATCAGCGCGGGGTGGAGATCCGCATGCGCACGCCGGTGGCGCGTATCCTGACCGATAACGGCCGAGTGGTGGGTATAGAGACGGAACAGGGGGAATCTGTTGGGGCCGAAGCGGTGATCGTGGCTCCGGGAAGGGAGGGGGCGGCCTGGCTCAAGGCGGTTGCCGACGATATGGACCTGACAGTAGGGCGCAATCCGGTCGATCTCGGCGTGCGGGTCGAGATCCCGGCGGTGGTGTTGGAGCCGATTACGGAGCTGGTGTATGAGTCCAAGTTCATCTACTTCTCGAAGGCCTTCGACGATCGCGCGCGCACCTTCTGCATGTGCCCGTATGGCGAGGTCAGCACCGAGTTCGCCGGGGACGTGATGACGGTCAACGGCCACTCCTTCGCCGAGTCCCGAACGACGAACACGAACTTCGCAATCCTGGTCAGCAAGACGTTCACCGAGCCTTTCGACGATCCCATCACGTACGGCGAAAGCATCGCTCGTCTGGCCAATCTGCTGGGGGACGGCGTGATCGTTCAGCGTCTGGGAGACCTGGAGAGCGGGCGGCGCTCGACGCCAAAGCGTCTCTCCCGCTCCGTCGTCACCCCCACGCTTTCGAGCGCCACGCCTGGCGATCTCAACCTGGTGCTTCCCTACCGGTACGTGGTCACGATTCTAGAGATGCTGCACGCGATGGATGAGCTGGCGCCCGGTGTGGCCTCGCGTCACACCCTCCTGTATGGCGTGGAGGTGAAGTTTTACTCCTGCCGGCTCCGGTTGACCCCAGAGATGGAGACGGAGGTGGAGAATCTGTTTGCGTGTGGGGACGGGGCCGGGGTGACGCGGGGTCTGGTACAGGCCTCGGCGTCTGGGCTGCTCGCCGCGCAGGCTATCCTACGACGTGTGACGTCGTAGGTGGTTCTTTCAGGGGAGGTGCTTGAGGATTGTGCTTGCGCTGGGACGGTCGCTGCGGCTCTGACCAACATAGCTCCACACAATGTCTCCATCGGTGTCGATGACGAAGACGGCCGGTGCGGCATAGCCGGTGCCGAAGAGGTCGTAGACGTTGAAGGCCTCGGCGACCTCTTTGTCGGGATCCGCCAGCAAGGGATAGGGAAGGTTGAGGACCTGGCGCACGTTCTTGTTCACCAGCGAAAGCGGAGCGACCGCCAGCGCCACGACCTCGGCACCCGCGTCCTGGAAAGATGTGTAGCTGTTGCCCAACTGAACCAGTTGGGTTCGATCCGGTCCTCATCCACACTTCTCGAAGAAGACCAGAACGACCGGGCTTTCCTCCAGTTGATCCCTCAGGGTGAAAGACCCACCACCAGCCTGGTTCAGGGTGAAGTCTGGGGCGACCGCCGGGACCTCGGGCTGCGGCCCGGGCGTCAACGTGGGAGGCTCGATCTGCTCGGTGGGCGGGATCGTAGGCTCCGCGCTGGCGAGGTCCTCGAAGACCATGATGTCGGCGTCCTCTTCCTGCTCCATCAGCCATTCGGAGACGTCGTACCCCTCCTCCTCCAGGCTTTCCACGCCCGCCTGTACCTTCAACAGCCTGCTGATGGTATCCTCCAGGAAGGCTCGGTCAAGGCCAACCTCTTGAAGTCGCTGGACCAACGTCTCATCGGTGATCCCCCAGTTGTTCTCCAGCGCGGCGATGAGACTCTCGACATCCTCCTGGGCCGGTTCGTCTGTGGTTGTCACTCCCTGCAGGATCAGTTGCGACCTGATCAATCGTTGGAGTGTCTCTTTCTCGTCCAGCGTGGCCGCACCGGATAGGTCGCCCAGCACATCGTTCAGCCTTACGGTCTGGTTCAGGTAGGACTGGGTGATGGTGTAGCCGTTTACGCTGGCGGCGATCGACTCGGATGTGGGTTCTGGCTCCGGTGTCGGGGTGTCAGGCGGAACCGTGGTCGAGGTAGCCGCCGCAGTGGAGCTCAGTGTTGCGGTACGTTCCGGGGCCGTCGTTGCACGTCCGGGGTTCAGGAATGCTACAACGAGCAGCAGGCCTGCGGCAACCAGCAGGCCGACGGCCACGATGATCCAGATGGGTGAACGCTTAAGTCTCTTGATCAACGGTCTCTTCATTCATTACCTCCTTGAGCTTCAGAATGTAACATGTGTGGGCCAAGTTGTCAATCGCGCACTCGTGTCCGATCAGGGCAATGGCATATGGAAGGGAGAGAACGCTTAGAATTCCGAAGTTTGCAGGATAGCCTGCTTCTAAAGGCATCCCGCCCATAATGCGCGCAACGCTCGGGACGAATGCTCGGCCGAAACTTCGGAATTCTGGTCAAATGCGATTGCCCTGCGTGTCCAATCGGCAGGGCTCTGCGTCACGGATGGTGCTCGCCAGCGTTTGCCTCTGGCTCGAGCAAGGCGCGGGCCGCCTCCGGGAAGACATCGCGCGCCTTGCCCCCGGACGGCTGGGGGCCGACGACGTCGTTCCTCTCCAGGATGTCCATGATTCGCGCCGCCCGCGTGTAGCCGATGCGGAGTTTGCGCTGCATCAGCGAGATAGAGGCTCGGTTCTCCTTCAAGACCAGGTCGATCACTTCGGGCAGCAAGTCGTCTTCGTATTCGACCGCCGGTTCTTCTGCTGCACCGTTGTCCCACAGGGGCTTCTGAACGACCTTCCCCGGCTCTACCGCCTCTGGCTTTGCCTCTTCCTTCCAGTAGTGGACCAGGTTGCGCAGCTCGTTGTCGGAGACGTAGGTGCCCTGTAGGCGCATGGGCGTCGGAGCGTCCGGAGGGAGAAAGAGCATGTCGCCGCGGCTCAGGAGTTGCTCGGCTCCGGCCATGTCGAGGATGACGCGCGAATCAACCGCGGAGGCCACGTTGAAAGCGATGCGGGCCGGGAAGTTGGCCTTGATGAGACCGGTGACCACGTCGACGCTGGGGCGCTGCGTGGCGATGATGATGTGTATGCCAGTTGCTCGGGCCATCTGGGCGATGCGGCAGATCGAGCGCTCCACCTGATGAGGGGCCACCATCATCAGATCCGCCAGCTCATCGACGATGACCACGATGAAGGGCAGAGGCTTCTTCCCCAGGCGCGGGGCGACGCGCTCGTTGTAGTCAACGACGTGTGAGGCGCGCGTCTCTGAGAAGTGGCGATACCGTCCATCCATCTCCGCCAGGACCCAGTTGAGCACCCGGGTGACGCGCTCCATGTCCACGACCACGTCCGCCAGAAGGTGGGGAATGCCGTTGTACCCGGTCAGCTCCACACGCTTGGGGTCCACCATGAGGAAACGGAGCCGATCGGGTGTGTTCTGCAGAAGCAGCGCGGCGATGATGGCGTTGAGGCAGACCGACTTCCCGGATCCGGTGGCGCCAGCGATGAGCAGGTGGGGCATCTTGGCCAGGTTGGCCACGATCGGACGGCCGGAGACGTCCTGACCGAGGCAGAGCTTGAGCGTTGAGTCTATCCGGCTGAAGGCGTCGGACTCAATCACGTCTCGCAGGGCAACCAACACCGAATCGGGGTTAGGCACCTCGAGGCCTATCAGCTTCTTGCCCGGGATCGGCGTCTGGATGCGGACAGTCTTGGCCTCAAGCGCCAAGGCGAGATCGTCGGCTCGGGAGGTGATGCGGCTGACTTTGACCCTCCGTTGCTGGCCTCCTTTTTCGATCACCAATGGCTCAATCCCGAACTGCGTCACGACGGGGCCATGGTTGATCTCCTGCACCCGCACGGGGGCTCCCAGGCTCTCCATCGTCTCCTCAATGATGCGGGCTTGATCACGAAGGATCTTCGAGCTGATGTCATGGTGATTGCCCGGGTCGAGGATCTCATCGAGAGGAGGGAGACGGTGTTGTCTCGGTGGTTGTGTCGATCCGCCGGCGCCGATGACGTGGGGGTGGATCTCCTCGTCTGGGTGACTGCGTCGACCCGCTGTTGAGGGCGTGGCGATGACCGGGGCCCCTGGCTCGGACGAGGGCCTCCCCTGAGCTTGTCGGGCGGGCTCACCGGGAGGTTTGCGCTTCCTGGGCTTCTGCTCCTCTTTTGCCGGCAGATCTGGCCGCTTTCCCCCTTCCTCAACGACGGGCAGAGGTCTGGAGCGGTGAGGCCACAGTTGAGCCTCCAGTTGCTCGACGGACCGGAGGATGTCCTCGACGGTGATCTGCAACGTGGTGGCCAAGACGACGAACCAAGCAACCCCGAGGGCCACCACGACGCCGCCGATGCCCAAGCCACGGAGCAGCAGGAGGCTGATGGTCGCCCCAATGCGACCCCCACCCAGGCCGGCATCCGCGATAGCTCGTAGGTTTCCCTGTAAGATGAAGAGCGAGGTCACCAGATGGAGGGTGGCCAGCAAGGTGACGTAGCCCAGTAGGACGCCGACGATCTGGAGGGGGGTGACACGAGGTAGCTTGTCGGCGAAGCGGCGCAGGACGAGCCACAGCCCCAGAGCGCCTACCAGGAGCGGCATGAGGTAGGCGCCCCAGCCGAAGGTGCGCGTGAGGACTCGAAGCCACCAGCCGGGTATGGCGCCGTGGTTGGCGGACGGGAAGCTAAGCAGTGTCAGTCCTGCGAGGGCTAGCAGCGTGTAGCCCAGGATATCGAGCCATTGATCGACGTCGAGATCAAGATCGAGGCTGACGTCGGGCAGGATGTCTTGCAGGAGGCCTCGCAGCCCTTTTTTCTTGCGGCGTCTTCCCATGATCGTGTACCTTGCCCTGCTGTGCTACACTAATGCCTCTTCGACCGCCTGGGCGACGGAGCGGACGGGGATGATATCGATGCCGTCTGTCGGCAGATCATCGCTGCCTCGCAGGGACCTGGGCAGCAGACAGCGCTTGAAGCCGAGTCTGGCCGCCTCTTTGAGCCGCGAGGAGGTGTGGCTCACGGTCCGCACCTCACCGGAAAGCCCCACCTCGCCGATGACGGCCAGGTCGGCCACCACGGGCCGATCGCGCACGCTGGAGGCGATCGCCACCGCCACCGCCAGGTCGGCGGCGGGCTCCTGTACCTGCAGGCCACCGACGACGCTGGCGAAGACGTCTTGCTCGAAGAGCCGCAGGCCGACGCGTCGGGAGAGCACAGCAGCGATGAGCAGCAGGCGGTTGTAGTCGACGCCGTTGGCGGTGCGCCGCGGATGACCGAAGGTGGAATGGCTGGCCAGGGCCTGGATCTCGACGAGGAGGGGGCGGGTGCCCTCCATCGTCACGGCGATGGCCGACCCGGGTGCGTTCACCATCCGCTCGGCGAGGAACATCTCCGAGGGGTTGGGCACCTCGACGAGCCCTCGCTCTCGCATCTCGAAGACGCCCACTTCGGACGTGGCCCCGAAGCGGTTCTTGACGGAGCGCAGCAGGCGGTAGGCGTGGAAGCGCTCGCCTTCCAGGTAGAGGACCGTGTCGACGATGTGTTCGAGCGTCTTGGGGCCGGCGATGGAGCCTTTCTTCGTGACGTGTCCAACGAGGAAGATGGCTATGCCGCTCGTCTTTGCCCAGCCCCGCAGGTGAGTTGCTGCGTGACGTACCTGACTGATCGATCCTGCTGCCGACGATAGGTCCTCGCAGGTGACGGTCTGGATCGAGTCGACGACCATCACGCCGGGCTTGATCTCCTGAGCATGGTGGAGGATGGCCTCCAGGTCGGTCTCGGTGACGACGAACAGGTCCTCGTTGGTGATCTGAAGCCGGTCGGCCCGCATGCGGATCTGCCTGGCCGACTCCTCCCCCGAGACGTAGAGGACAGGATGTCCCGTGGTCTCGGCCATCAGGGCGCTCGCCTGCAGCAGGAGCGTCGACTTGCCGATGCCAGGGTCGCCCCCCACGAGGGTGAGCGAACCGGGGACCAGACCGCCACCCAGCACGCGAGCGAACTCCTCCATGGGCACCGGGAAGCGCTCCAGGCCCTCCGTCTCGATATCAGGGAGGCGGCGCGGTTGGCTCCGGAGGGCCGCTGACTGTCTCTGTTTCGGCCTAGCGGATGACTCGACGGTCTCGACCATGGTGTTCCATTCCCCGCAGCCGGGACAGCGGCCCATATAGCGCGGCGTCGCGCGTCCGCAGTTCTGACAGACCCATTGTGTGCGTGTCTTGGCCATCGTCTCTCCTAATAAAGCGGATGTCGTGGGGCAACCGCACGTATTCTACTAGAACATTTGTTTTAACGCAAGACCGGCCCGCTCGAGAGCTAGGGCAATCGCAGTAAGCGAAGCGGCATTCACGCGGACGGACGACCCCGAGACGGGGTCTAGGAGCGCACGATATCCACGTGCGATTG
>CAYQZG010000057.1:0-4270 GCA_964421785.1 uncultured Anaerolineales bacterium | reverse complement strand
TCCACGTGCGATTGCCCTGGCCGGACGGACGACCCCGAGACGGGGTCTAGGAGCGTGCGATGTCCACGTGCGATTGCCCTGGCCGGACGGACGACCCCGAGACGGGGTGTAGGAGCGCACGACGTCCATGTGCGATCGCCCTGGCCTGAAAGACGTCTCTACGTCGCTCCCTCCTCGCGTCGGTACGCCGTCTCACCGTCGACCAGCACCCACTCAACCACCGAGCGGACGTCGAAGGGATGACCGCTCAGCACCACGATATCCGCATCCTTGCCCTCCTCCAGGCTACCCACCCGGTCGGCCACGCCGATGATCTCCGCCGGGTGGATGGTGACGGCCTTGAGGGCCTCCTCCTCCGGCAGGCCCTCGCGCACGGCCAGGGCTGCGTTGATGGTCAGGTACTTGACCGCGGACATCTCATCGGTCTGAATGGCCACCTTGACGCCGGCCTTCGCCATGAGCCCGGGGTTCTTGGGCGTCATATCCTTCAGCTCATACTTCGTGCGAGAGAAGAAGATCGGACCGGCCGTGACGGGGATCTCCTTCTCCGCCAGAATCTTGGCGATCTTGTACCCCTCGGTGGCATGCTCCAGCGTGAGATCCAGATCGAACTCCTCGGCGATTCGAATGGCGGTCAGCATGTCGTCGGCCCGGTGAGCGTGGATGCGGGCCTTCATCTCCCGGCGCAGCACTTTGCCCAGCGCTTCCAGCTTCAGGTCTCGCTCCGGCGGGTCCGGCCTCTTGGCATCTTGATCGCCGGCCTCGACGCTGGCCTCGTAGTCGGCCAGCTTCTCCTCGTACCGGTCCCACTTCTCCAGGTAGTTGCGGGCCTCCACCAGGGCGACGCGCAGGGTGGCGGCATTTCCCATTCGCGTGGACGGGGTCTTCTTCTGCTCGCCGTAGACCCTCTTTGGATTCTCTCCCAGAGCCATCTTCATGCCCGCTGGCTGCAGCAGCACCATGTCCTCGATAGCGGGCTTGGGCACCGTCTTGAGGCATACCCACTGTCCGCCGATCAGGTTGCCGCTGCCGGGTCCGGTGAGTACCGTCGTCACACCGGCGGCCACCAGCTCCTGGAACGCCTGGTCCTCGGGGTGGACGGCATCCAGAGCGCGCAGGTGCGGCGTGATCGGATCGGTCAACTCGTTGCCGTCGGCGTACTCCCACCCAATGCCATCGGGGAAGATCCCCACGTGGCAGTGAGCGTCGATCATGCCCGGCATGACCACCTTGCCAGCGACGTCGTGCACCTCCGCTTGCGGAGGGATCTCTACGTCCTCGTCCACCGCGACGATACGCCCGTCGTCGACGAGGACCGTGCCGCGTTCCAGGGTTCCCTGTGTCACCGTCAGAACCTTGCCGTTCGTGATAGCGATCACGGAGCCTTCTCCTTTCTCAGTATCCTTGTTGCTTGAGACCGTACCTCGCGACCGCCGCGAAGTCTGATAGCAGTCGGAGCGCCGAACGTCGTCAACAGACCAAAGATATCACCAAGTTGCACCTTGGTCAAATGCCTGTGTCGGATAACCCTGGAACATTCTGGCGCCGATTGTCGTCTGAAAGACAAGAGCGCTTCATGGCTTGGACGATGAGCTTAGCACTCCAACCGCAGTTGCCAAAGGCGTAGACTTCCGAAGTCTTGGAGTCCATGCCCAACGCGGCATTGGGGGCGCTCACAGAACGATTCCTGGCTTGTCTAGCATTATCGTGCAGGCTTCGGAAGTCTCTTGGCGGGAACAGCGGGCGGTCACCGCCTAGTCGCCCCGAGACGGGGCTCAGAGCGCTTTTTTTGTAGAGCCAGTATTTGGAGGTGAGAGATGATGTGGGTTCGGCGTCTGGTTGTTCTGCTGACATTGATGATCTGTCTTGTCGCTGCTGTCCCCGTCCTGGCGGACGGCGTCATCATCCCGGACCCTCCCCCGGGATCTGAACCGCTGCCGCTGCGGGATACATGGCTCACGATTCGCTACCACCACGTGAGCGTCTCGATCGATAACCAGGTTGCGGTTACGCGCGTCGAGCAGGAGTTCGTCAACGAGCATGCGTGGGAGGCCGAGGGAACCTACATCTTCCCCCTGCCGGAGCGTGCATCGGTCTCCGAGTTCACGATGTGGGTCGATGGGGTGCCCGTCGAGGGCCAGATCCTGGAGGCCGGCGAGGCCCGCGAGATCTACGAGGGGATCGTGAGGCGCCGACGCGACCCGGCCCTGCTGGAGTACGTTGGCCGGAGCGCCGTGAAGGCGCGTATCTTTCCTATCCCACCGGGCGGCTCGCGCAAGGTCGAGCTGGCGTATACGGAGATCTTGCCTGTTGACAACGGGCTGGTTCGTTACGTCTATCCGCTCAACACCGAGAAGTTCTCAGCTCGTGCGCTGGAGCAGTGCTCCGTTCACGTCGACGTCCGCTCCGCGGATGCGATGCACGCCATCTACTCGCCCACACATCAGGATCGCGTCTTCATTCAGCGCGATGGCGACCAGCGCGCGACTATCGGGTACGAGGAAACGGATGTGCTGCCGAAGCAGGATTTCGAGCTGGTCTACACGGTGAGTCAGGAGGATGTGGGGCTCAATCTCATGAGCTACCAAGGGGATGGAGATAGAGGCTTCTTCCTCCTTCTGGTGGCGCCTAAGGTCCAGGTCGCGAGCGAGCGTGTGATACCGCGGGACGTCATCTTGGTCCTCGACACGTCCGGTTCAATGGAGGGGGAGAAGCTGGCGCAAGCGAAGGACGCGCTGACCTACGTGCTTCGACACCTCAACCAGGAGGATCGTTTCAACGTCCTCGCCTTCTCCAGCGGAATGAGTCGGTACGCTCGAGAGCTGCGGCCGGCGTCGGAGGCACCTCGGGCCGCCAATTGGGTTCAGGGACTCGAGGCCATAGGGGGCACGAACATCCATCGGGCGCTCCTGGAGGCGCTGTCCATCACCGGGGGCGGAGCGGGCGACGGGAGCCGCCCTGTGGTCCTGATCTTCCTGACCGATGGCCTGCCCACCGAGGGGGTGACCGAGATCGACCAGATCGCGGCCAACGTCGAATCCGCCGCGGCGAAGAACGTTCGCCTCTTTCCCTTTGGGGTGGGTGATGACGTGAACACGATCCTGCTGGATGGCCTGGCGGAGCAGAACCGCGGCGCCGCCAGCTACGTTCGCCCCCACGAACGTATCGACGAGGAGGTCTCCAGCTTCTATGCCAAGATTAAGACGCCGGTGCTCACGGATCTGACGCTCGACGTTGAAGATGTGATGGTGGAGGATATCTACCCGACCTCGCTGCCCGATCTGTTCGCCGGTACGCAGCTGATCCTGACCGGACGCTACCGCCTGCCGCCTGCACATCGTGGCGATTCCCGTATCAGACTCAGCGGTCGAGTGGGCGGCACGCTGCGCGAATTCACCTACGAGGCCTCGTTTGACGTGGACGGTGGCGACGATGGTCCGGCCGAGGAGGTTGCGAGCTTCATCCCTCGTCTGTGGGCCACGCGTAAGATCGGTCATCTGCTGACCCAGATCCGGCTCCACGGCGAGAAGGAGGAATGGGCGGACGCCGTGGTCGACCTGAGCGTGCGCTACGGCATCATCACGCCGTACACCTCCTTCCTGATCAGCGACGAGGACATCCTGACCGCTACAGGGCGTGAGGAGGCGGCGCAGAAGTATATGGCCATGCCTACACCGGCTCCGTCTGGGGCGCCGGCGGTGGAGATGGCCGAGGAGGAGGGGGAGATGCGATCCGCGGATTCGGCTGCTCCTTCTCTGGGGGCCGGCGGAGGGTCGGCCCAGGAGGAGACGGGGCGGATGGTGCGACACGTCGGCGCGAAGACGTTTGTCCTCGAAGATGGCGCCTGGATCGACACGTCCTTCGACCCGGACGCGATGCGAACTGAGAAGGTCGGTTTTGGCTCCGAGACCTACTTCGATCTGCTGGCGGCCCGCCCGGCATGGGGTGACTACATGGCCCTGGGTGACCACGTGATTTTCGTGGTCGAGACCGGCGGCGCGTGGGTGGCGTACGAGATCGCGGCGGGCGAGGGGGAGACCGTTCAGGTTCCGCCCACGAAGACGAAGACCCCCGTGCCCCCTGGGCCGACGGATGAGCCCGTTGACGATGATCCGGCGACGCCAACGCCGACGGCGGGCGGCGGTGCGCTGCCTTCGGCGTCGAGCGCTCTCTGTCCCGGCTCGCTGGGCCTGTCCGCCATCGCGTTGGCTGCGTGGGGGGTGAGGGTGGGCCGGCGGGCGGATTGCGAATCCGCCGGGAGCAGGGGTGG
>CAYQZG010000056.1:12746-22979 GCA_964421785.1 uncultured Anaerolineales bacterium | reverse complement strand
GAACGTCCAATCCCTCACGTCCGTCCACCGCCGTAAAGGAGCAAGAGATGGCAGAAAGCCCCGAGTTCAAGAGCATCAGACCTGGTACCAGGAGACTGCTGGAGAGGCAAGAGGGGCGCGAGGTCGGTTTCAATCAGCCGCTGATGAGGTCATCGACAACCTGGAGCAAATGGAGGAGCGCCTGGAAGAGAAACTGAATGCTGTCGAGGCCATTGCCGATCAGGCTGCCTCCTCCGCCCGAGCGGCGATTCGTGTTGCAGAGAGCGCTACCGACGCCGCTCAAGAGGCCGCAGCCGCTGCCGAGGATGCAGCCCACGGCGGAGAAAGATACGGGTTCTAGACCGGTCTTCCCTACACCCCCACACCCCCAACCCCTCCCCCTAAAGCTCATACTCCTCGGCCAGCTCCGGATACCCCTCCTGGAGAAGCTCCCTCCTGACCTCCTCGTCCTGCTCCAGCACCTCCTCCAGAGTCAGCCCTTGCTCCTTCAGGGCCGTGCCGACGCGGTCGAGCACCGCCTCCACGTACGCCTCGTGGCTGGAGTAGAGCACCAGCCGCCCCTCCTCCTCGGCGAGAACCAGCGCGCTCCCCTCATCGAGGCCATACCTCTCCCTCACCGCAGCCGGGATAGTCACCCTCCCTCGACCCCGCACAAACACCACGTGTCGCTTCGTGCCGTAGAACTGCTGATCCATCGTCCCTTCTCCTTTGTGGCAACCCTCCATCTCACCACAAGGATACACGCTCTTCGCTTAACTGCCAAGTGCCGGGCAGACCGCCTGCGCTTGCGCATCCGCCGCCCTGTGCTAGCATGGCGTTGAAGTCGGTCTTATGAGGGAGCGCCCATGTGAAACCCATCCGCTTCATCAGCGAACCCATCGCCGTCCACTTCGACCAACCACCCAGCCTGACCAAGAAGCCGGGCTGTCCCGCCCGCTTCGTCTGGCGCGACGACACGTTCCACGTGGCCCACAAGCTAAAGGAGTGGCACGACTACGGGCGCAGGGGCCGCATGGCCCACAACATGCGCCCCGCTCATCTGGAGATGGCCCGGCGGCGCGGCTCTTGGGGCGTCGGTCGCGACTACTACCGCGTGCGCACGGCTGACGGGCGCGTCTTCGACCTCTACTACGACCGCGCGCCGAAAGACGTCGGCGACCACAGCGGCTCCTGGTTCCTCTACCGCGAGCTGGCCGACGCCGCCTGATCCTAACCCCCGTCCCCAGTGGGCGGTCGACCCGGGGCCGTGCTCGGTAACCTGCCCGCGACGCTGCTCTGCGATCTGATCCGCGTCCTCAAGGCGAGACGCCGGGCAGGCCCGCGGGCCTGCCCGGCGTCTCATTCTATCCGATGGGGCGCTTGATGACCGTCACGGCGCGCTTCTGAGGATGACGGGCAGATAGACGAGCCGCTCCACCGGTGCAGGGAACTGCAGCTCAATGCCGCCTATCAGCTCCCCGTCGGTGTACGCTTCCACGTCGATCGTGGGCACGCTGCCGGCCTCCTCTTGCAAGGCGAAGATCTCTTGCCTTGCTGCCATGGCAGTCAGTCTATTCTGGCACGGAATCTCGACGATCACCCTGATCACCGCCTCGCTGTGGGGGCCAATCGTCACCGTGCTGCTGGGCACCGTCGTCACCTGCCAATCGGGTGGCACGTTGAACGTGAGCAGGCCGATGTCCACCGTCACGACGTCAGGTGAGTCGTTGTACACCGTGAAACTGAAGACCCTGGTGGTGCCGCAGGGCGGTCGCTCCGTGATGTCGACGTTGCGCTGGCTCGCCCTCGGCATGAAAGTCCCCGCCGGGTCGGTCAGCACCACCTGCAGGCATTGGTGTCCGGAGGTGATCGGTGTCCACGTCACGCTGGCGGCGCCCGTCGCGTGGGGCGCGAGCGACAGCGTGCGGGTCGGTGGCGACATACCCGTGGTCGTAAAGGGAATGCCCGCGCCGAACTTGGCCCATCCGAAAGTCACTTCCACGGTGGCGGTCTCGTCGCTGGCGTTCTGCAGCTTCGCGCTCACCTGCGTCGGCTGACCGGCCTTCGGTGGGTAGGGGGTCACTTCGATCTCCGATTCAGCGTAGGTCGGTTCATGCGCCTTGTGCACAGGGATGGGCGGTATGTCCAGCTTCCGGAATCCGCCGATCAGCTCCCCGTCCGCGAAGGCCTCAACGTCCACGATCGGATCACCCGTGCCCAGTTGGACACCGACCGGGGGCGTGACGATCAACGTCACCATGACGGGCTGTCCGGGCCCCACGTTTGGCAGGACGCTCGGCGTCACTTCCATCTCCCACGGCTTGTGAGGCACCAGGCCCAGCGTGACGGTCATCGGCTCTTGGTGCGGCCATACCCCCACCGGGAAGGTAAGCTCGTGCGGCCGTCCTGGGCGCAGCGGCTCTCCTACGTCGATGTTGCGCTGGCTCCAGACCTGCTCATGGCCCTCTACCTCCAGCGTGACCCGTATGCATGCCTTGCCCGGCCACAGAGGCGGATCCCAGATCACGTAGCCCCGGGCGGCGTTGTGCCGCGGTACGAAGATCTGGATCGGGTTGGGTGCGATGTGGCTGGTGGTGAATGGCAGCCCGATGCCGAAGTGCGCGATGCTGAACGTCGCCGTCACGATCTCATCCTGGTCCGTGGGGTTGAACAGCTCGACCCCCAGCTTGGTTGGCACGCCGGCGAGGACGGGATAGGGATCGACGAAGATCTCCGACTCGGCGTAGGTCGGATCCTTCGGCCTGTGTATGGGAATCGGCGGGCGGAACATCTTGCGGAAGCCTCCGATCAGTCGATGCTGGGCGTAGGCCTCTACCTCCACCACGATGTCGCCGTCGTCGGGTAGCTCACCCGGAATGACGGTCAGGGTCGCTTGGCGCGTTTCGCCCGGTGCCATGTTCGGCAGCCGGTCGGGCGACACCTCCACCTGCCACCCCGACAGGTGCGTGATCACCCCCAACGTCGCGGTGACTGTTTCCGGGAGGGGATTGCGGACCTGGAAGGTGACGGAATCCGGCTCGCCGGGCACCAGCACCTCCGCCACGTCCACGTTCCGCTGGCTTCGTTGGTCCTCATAGCCCTCCATGGACAGCTCGACCTCCACGCAGACGTGGCCGCCCACGGGCGGAACCCAGTGGATGCACTCGTTGACCACGCCGTGGGGCGGCAGGTGGACGGGCCGCGGGCCGTTGATCGGTGTGAAGGAAATCCCCATGCCGAAGTTCGCCCACGAGAACTGGGCCATCACGTCGTGCGGATCAGACGACAGGTTGTGCAGCTCGACGCAGATCTGCGTTGGCCAGCCGGCCAGGGGAGGTTCGGGATGCACGGTGATCTCCCGCTCGGCGTAGGGTGGGTCGGGGAGAGGGTGCAGGACCACGGGCGGACGGAAGACCTTGCGGAATCCGCCGATCCGCTCCCCGTTGGCGTACGCCTCCACGTCCACCACGGGCGTGTTGTCGGCCGGCAAGTCTCCCGGAATGACCGTCAGCATCACCTCGCGCACCTCCCCCGGCGACATGTCGGGCAGCTGCCTGGGCGAGAGCACCGCCTCCCAATCGGGCAGGTGAACGAACGCCTCCAGCATCACGGTTGCTTCTTCATTGAGGGGATTGCCCACCGGGAAGCTGATTGAGTGCGGCTCAAGCGGCCGCAGCGGCTCGTTGACGTCGATGTTGCGCTGGCTGCGCTGGGGTAGGTAGCCGTCCATCGACAGCTCCACCTCCAGACAGATGTGCCCGCTCACGGGCGGCACCCAGTGGATGCACTCCTTGATCAGACTGTGGGGCGGCAGGTGGACGGGCCGCGGGCCGTTGATGGGTGTGAAGGGGATGCCGATGCCGAAGTTCGCCCAGGAGAACTGCACCACCACGTCGTGCGGGACAGACGTCGGATTGTGTAGCTCGACGCACACCTCGGTCGGCCGTCCGGCCATGGCGGGATAGGGATGCACGGTGATCTCGCGCTCGGCGTAGGGTGGATCGGGGAAGCGATGCAGGATGATGGGTGGGCGGAAGACCTTGCGGAAGCCGCCAAACGGTTCGGGCTCGCCCATCGCATAGGCCTCGACGTCCACGATGACCGTGCCATCGGCAGGCAGGTTGTCCGGAGGTGTGGCGGTCAGGGTCACCTCCCGTACCTCACCCGGGGCCATGTCCGGCAGGATGTCCTGCGACAGCTCCAGCCCCCAGCCTGTGGCGTGAGGGATCAGGCCAAGCGTGACGGTCATAGCCTCCGGGAAGGGGTTGCCCACCGAGAACGTGCGATCGTGCGGGATGTTGGGTTGCAAGGGTTCGTCCGCGTCCACGTTGCGTTGGCTGATTCGGTACGGTTCGTCCTCTCCAGGATGGATCAGGCGCGCCTCAATGCACCAATGACCCGGCGTGGGCGGTACCCAGACCACACAGCCGGTGGCGTGACTGCCGGGCGGCACCGTCAGTTGGGTGTGACCGATGGGCGCGAAGGGCAGTCCGATGCCGAAGTTGGCCACCGCGAACTCCAGGATCACCGTGTGCGGTTGGGTCGGGTCGTTGTTGACCACCTCGCCGCAGACGTGTGTCGGCTGACCGACCAGAGGAGGCTCGGGAGCTACCGTGATCTCCCCTTGCGCATACCATGGCCAATCGCCGCCGGGGAAATCGATGGGGGGCTGGAGCGGCTCCTCCACGTGGAAGACCGTCCGCACGGAGTCCCGCTCCTCGCCGACGTGGTCGTAGATCCAATCCCAGATCTCGATGGTGGTGCTGGGAGCGAGGGTCTCCTGGATGGCGACGGCGACGGTGATCTCCCCCTCATCACCCTTTGCCAGGCCCTCGAAGTTCCACCGCGCCCAAGCCCCGTCCGGACCTGTGTCGTCCGGCGGTGGATCGGACGAGTCGAAGGGCGCCTCCGGTGGGAACTCGTTGCGAATGAAGACGTCGTTCTCGTAGCCGCCGGTGTTGCCGTAGGAGAGCGTGAAAGTGGCCACCTCGCCCGGAACCACGGCCACGTCGAAGAAGCTGTCGATCCAGAGATCGGGCGGCTCCTTGTTGATGTTCACCGGGCGCTCCTCGATCAGTTGGTCCTGACTCTCCAAAGCCTCCTCCAGGACGGTCCTCTGCCACGTGCAGGGCTCGACGTGAAACTCCTTGGTGAGGGTGAAGACCCGCTCGTCTCCCTCGGGGAGCGTCCAGCTCAGGATCCCCTCGTCGGTGACGATTTCGGACCCGGCCGGCTCGGCCTGGGCGTTGAGCAGATGTAGGTGGTCCGGGTTCCACTGCTCGCGCAACTCCAGAGGTTCGGTGGGGAGCGTGGAGACCACGTCCACCACCTCGATCGTGGCGCTGGTCTCGGTCGTCACCACCAGTTCTGGGTACCATCTTTCTCCATTGACGTACTTCTCCCACGCCACGTCGGGTGGCCCCTCCACGTGGAAGACCGTCTGCGCGGAGTCCCACTCCTCGCCGACGTGGTCGTAGATCCAATCCCAGATCTCGATGGTGGTGCTGGGAGCGAGGGTCTCCTGGATGGCGACGGCGACGGTGATCTCCCCCTCATCACCCTTTGCCAGGCCCTCGAAGTTCCACCGCGCCCAAGCCCCGTCCGGACCTGTGTCGTCCGGCGGTGGATCGGACGAGTCGAAGGGCGCCTCCGGTGGGAACTCGTTGCGAATGAAGACGTCGTTCTCGTAGCCGCCGGTGTTGCCGTAGGAGAGCGTGAAAGTGGCCACCTCGCCCGGAACCACGGCCACGTCGAAGAAGCTGTCGATCCAGAGATCGGGCGGCTCCTTGTTGATGTTCACCGGGCGCTCCTCGATCAGTTGGTCCTGACTCTCCAAAGCCTCCTCCAGGACGGTCCTCTGCCACGTGCAGGGCTCGACGTGAAACTCCTTGGTGAGGGTGAAGACCCGCTCGTCTCCCTCGGGGAGCGTCCAGCTCAGGATCCCCTCGTCGGTGACGATTTCGGACCCGGCCGGCTCGGCCTGGGCGTTGAGCAGATGTAGGTGGTCCGGGTTCCACTGCTCGCGCAACTCCAGAGGTTCGGTGGGGAGCGTGGTGACCACGTCCACGATTCGAATGGTGTCTGAGGTCTCGACTGTGACGATCAGTTCCGGTCCCCACGGTATGTCGTTGACCCATTTGATCCATGGAGTCATCGATACAGCGCGCAGGCTCGCCGCGTCCGGTTTGCCATCCTGAGGATCCGGCGCTATGCCCGCTGGGGGCTGGGCCAAGGCCAGCGTGGTGATCACCAGCAGCATCGCGGCGATCCCCGTCGCTGCGATCGCTGCCGTTCTGGAGAGACGACTCGCTCTCATGACTACCCTCCTATCGGTTGGGGTGGGGTAGGGCTGGAACACCGTCACCCTGGAAGATCGGTCCTCTGGCGGTAACTCCTCGGTCTCCGCCAGGCCAGCAGAACACTAGGTGAGGTAATCGGACGTAGCGTGACGGCTGATTGAAGCGAAGGAAGCTCGCTCGACCAGGGTGCGTCTGCGGATCACATAGCGGCGCGACTCACGCTGATGGGTGGTTGAGGCTGTGACCCTGACATGCATTATACAATACCCGTGGCTGGGATGTCAAGATATTGTTGGGTCCATTCCAGGAGCACTCGTTCTAGACCTGTCGGGTTTCTGTGCAGCGTATCAACCTACTCAAAACGGCTTCCGCGGGATCACAATGACGGGCTGCAAGGTGTCAGCCAAAACCCGACAGGTCTGAGGCGCTAAAACCCTTGCTCCTGGCCCAATCACGGACGAAAACGGACAGTGCTAACTACGAACCGGGACACGCTGACCACCGTTCGTAGTGCGGCTCGCAGCGCCTTGCTCGCAGAGCCGCAGTGCCACTGTCTAACTCCCATCGGTATTCTCCATCCACACCTCCACACCTCCGAGCCCTTTCGCACCCTTCGTGTTTCAAACCTTATCACACCCCCGCACCAACCTTCCAACCTTCCAACCTTCCAACGATCAGACCCACCGCCCCTGGGAGGACGCCGAGCAACCTTCCCGAAAGCTGGAAAGAGCCCCCCGGTGGGTTAGAAATGCACCGAGTGGCTCGACGTTCGGCGGATATTGACCGTCGTAGCTTTCGGGAAGGTGGCTCGTGCCCTTCGTGTTTCAAACCTTATCACACCCCCGCACCAACCTTCCAACCTTCCAACCTTCCAACGATCAGACCCACCGCCCCTGGGAGGACGCCGAGCAACCTTCCCGAAAGCTGGAAAGAGCCCCCCGGTGGGTTAGAAATGCACCGAGTGGCTCGACGTTCGGCGGATATTGACCGTCGTAGCTTTCGGGAAGGTGGCTGTTAGAAATTCTCCTCCAGATCCATGCCCTCGTACAGGTGCGCCACCTCCTCCCCATACCCGTTGAACAGCTCCGTCTTCCGCCGTCTCCCCTCGCCGATCACCCGCTCCATCGCCTGCGACCAGCGCGGATGGGGCACGTCGGGATTCACGTTGGCGTAGAACCCGTACTCGTTGGGCGCCGCAGCCATCCACGAAGAGACCGGCATCTCCGCCACCAGGTCGATCTTGACGATCGACTTGATGCTCTTGAAGCCGTACTTCCACGGCACCACCAGCCGCACGGGCGCGCCGTTCTGGGGCGGCAGATCCTTCCCATACATCCCTGTCGCCAGGATCGTCAGCTCGTGCATCGCCTCGTCCAGCCGCAGCCCCTCCACGTACGGCCAATCGAGCACCCTGGACGTCACCCCCGGCATCTGATCCCCGTCGACGAGCGTCTCGAAGCGTACGTACTTCGCCTCTGGCGTCGGCTCCACCGCCTCAAGCAACGCCGCGAGAGGGAAGCCTCGCCATGGAATGACCATCGACCACCCCTCAACGCACCGCATGCGATAGATGCGCTCCTCCTGCTCGAAGGCCATGATGTCGTCCAGGTTAAACGTCGTCGGCCTCTCCACCAGCCCACCCACCTCGACCTCCCAGGGCGATGTCTTGAAGTCCTCGGCCAGCTCTGCCACCTTGGTCTTCGACAGAGTGAACTCGTAGAAGTTGTTGTAGCCCGCCGCGTCCTCCAATGGCGTCAGCTGGTCCTCCAGCCGCTCTACCTTGGCGGTCGGCCCCGGCGTCGCGTCCGTGGCGGCGGATGTGGCGGTCGCGGGTGTGGCAGCCGATGATGTGGCGCCCTCGTTCTCGGCTTCGCTGGCACACGCGCCGAGAAGAGATGCTGCGGCCAGGGCGCCCATCCCCGCGATCAGCTGCCGCCTGTTCAGATAGACGTGTTCCGGTGTGATCTTGGATCGATCGATCGTCTTCATACCTCTCCCTTTTTATCGCTCGGGTGTCTGTCATATCGTAACCATTCACCCTATGGTCCCCACGCTCCCGGCGGATTCGCAACCCACCGGGAGCAGAAGGTGAATAACTACACCTCATCTCGCCATAAGCCCTGCCTCTATTGACGCACTGTGCCGCCGAAGTCTTACCCCGATCCTCCCGCCGCTCCCACGGCAGATCCGGCCTGACCGGATGTCTTGCATCGCTGTCTTGACGGTTTGTCCACTCGTGTGTAGAATGACGTTGCGCACCGTCAGAGACGTTCAGTGGAGCGTGTGACCTGGTAGGGAAAGAGGACCCATGGCTGAGATCACCCACGTCGTCAAGCGAACCGGAGCGGTCGTTCCGTTCAAGAAGGAGCGCATCAGCAACGCCATCTACCAGGCCGCGGTGGCGGTGGGCGGGCGCGACCGCCAGCGCGCCGGGGAGCTCGCCGACCAGGTGGTCGAGGTGCTTGAGGAGCGCACATCTCCTGACCATACCCCCACCGTCGAGGAGATCCAGGACGTCGTCGAGAAGGTGCTCATCGAGAACGGTCACGCCAGGACTGCCAAGGCCTACATCCTCTATCGCGAGGAACGCGCTCGCCGGCGGCGCGAGCGCGCCGAGCGCCACGAGCAACCCTCTGGCAACATACCCTGGCCCAAGATCTGGGAGGCGCTCGACTGGGCCGTGGAGCACGAACTCCACACCGTCGCTCAGCTCAACCGGCGCATCGCCGCGGGCGAGTTTCCCCAGATCGTGCGCGAGACCGATCACTTCTACAAGGAGGACATCACCACCGCCGCGGAGATGATCAAGGACTGGCGCGAGAGCGTGCGCCTTGTGCTTATCACCGGGCCGTCGTCCTCCGGCAAGACCACCACCACCACGAAGCTCAGCCACCTTCTCAGGCGGGCGGGTATCAGCCTGAAGCCTCTCGCCGTCGACAACTACTTCTTCGACCTGGAGCTCCATCCCAAGGATGAGTTTGGCGACTACGACTTCGAGACGCCTCAGGCCCTCGATCTGGACCTGATCAACGAGCACCTGACGCGGCTGTTGGCGGGCGAGGAGGTCATGGTCCCGTTCTACGACTTCCAGACTGGGAAGCGTCACGACGCACAGACGCCGATGGCGTTGGAGCCGCAGGAGATGATCCTCATCGACAGCCTCCACGGGCTCTACCCCGACATGACGGAGGGGATCGATGACCAGGTGAAGTTCAAGCTCTACGTCGAACCCCTGCTCCAGATGAAGGGGCCTGATGGCAGGTACGTACGCTGGACCGACCTCCGCCTGATGCGCCGCATGGTGCGCGACGCTAGCTTCCGCGCCTACGAACCCGAGCGCACCCTCGGCCACTGGCATTACGTGCGCAAGAGCGAGATGCGGAACATCATCCCCTATGCCAACACCGCCGATCACATCATCAACACCGGCCTGCCCTATGAGCTGCCCGTGATGAAGAGTCGGTTGTTTGGCTACTTTGAGGACTGGGTGGAGAAGTACGAGGACGATCCCTTGCGGCAGGATGCCTATCTGCGCGCGAAGCGGGTTCACGATCTGCTCAACGCCGTCACACCCGTCGAGGACGAGTCGCCGATCCCGCCCGACTCGCTGCTCCGCGAGTTCATCGGCGGAAGCTGCTACGACTACTAGTGCTCTTTTACACACCAGACCTTGGCTTCTTACCTGCTCCAGCCACCGTCCTCGGGGGCGATTGGCCCAAGACAAGTCCTGACAGCGCACGTTGATCGACCTGATCATGAAACACACGCACCACATCTGCTCTAGCCACCGTCCTCGGGGGCGATTACCCCAAGACAAGGCCTGACAGCGCACGTTGATCGACCTGATCATGAAACACACGCATCACATCTGCTCCAGCCACCGTCCTCGGGGGCGATTGGCCCAAGACAAGGCCTGACAGCGCACGTTGATCGACCTGATCATGAAACACACGCA
>CAYQZG010000056.1:8870-12646 GCA_964421785.1 uncultured Anaerolineales bacterium | reverse complement strand
CCTGACAGCGCACGTTGATCGACCTGATCATGAAACACACGCACCAGTTCCACAAGGTCGTCATCGACATCCGGGGCCGGGAACTGATCGTCGCCGGCAAGCCCGGTGTCTGGTCGTGGGATGTTGTCAATCCGGGCACCGCGGCCCTGCTCGAGATACCGCGCTTTGAGCCCCACATGCACGTCCTCGACCTGGGCTGTGGGACCGGGATCATCGGGGCCTTCGCCGGCCTATCGGTGCCGCAGGGGCGCGTCACACTGGTCGACTGCAACGCAGTGGCTATCGCCTGTGCCGACCGCACGATCGAGGCCAACCACGTCACCCATGCCGAACTGCGCCTTGGCGATGGCACGGAGGGGCTGGATCCGGCCTCGTTCGATCTCGTCCTCTCTCATCTCCCTCGCGGTCGTGAGGTGCAGCGTCAGTTGATCCGTGGGGCGGCTCGCGTGCTCCGCCCCGGAGGCCGCTTCATCTTCGTCGCCAGTACCCACGTGGGGGTCAAGGGATCTGTTGCGTACGCGCGCGAGCTCTTCGGACGCTGCGGTGTGGTGCGGCGGAAGAAAGGGTACCACGTGGCGATGACTGTCCGCCCTGACGGGATGGAGCCGCCTCCCGTTCGAGACACCTACACCACACGATCCATCACGCTCGACGGTAGGGATGTGACCCTGGTGAGCAAGCCGGGCGTCTTTGCCTGGGATCGGTTGGATGGGGGGACCGAGCGCCTGATCGACGCCATGGCGATCGATCCGGGCGACCGTGTGCTCGATCTTGGATGTGGTACGGGACTTGCTGGCCTGGCGGCTGCGTGGCGCGCCTCTGAGGGCCAGGTGCTGTTGGTGGACAGCGATCTGCGCGCGGTTCGCTCCGCCCGACGCACGCTTCAGGCCAATCACGTACATCACGCCGACGTGCTGTTATCCGATGGCGTTTCCCAGGTGGTCGGGGGGGAACCGTTCGATGTCGTGATCACCAATCCCCCCTTCCATCAGGGGCGCGAGGTGGACTATCAAGTGGCTCGCCGGTTCATCCTGGACTCGCGTCAGGTCCTCCGGCCTGAAGGACGGCTGTTTCTGGTGGCCAACCGCTTCATCGGCTACGACAATCTGATGCGCCAGGTCTTCGGGGGTGCGGATGTGGCCTACGCCGACCGCAGCTATCACGTCCTGACCGCAACGGCATAGCTGATGCGTGGCCAACGGCTTCATCAGCTGCGATGATCTATCCGGAGATGGCGATGCTGATCAAACAGGGACGACGGCGAAGTGATGTCTGCGAGGCGCCTGTATGAGCGACGTGATCGTCGTGGGGGCGGGGCTGGTTGGCGCGGCGGTGGCGGCTCGTCTGACGCGAGAGGGAGTCGACACGGCTATCCTTGAGGCCCGACGTGTGACCGGGGGCGCCACCGGTCGGAACCTCGGTATGGTGCTTCTCGGCCTGGTCGGGCACTATAGGTGGGCCATCTCGGTCTATGGTCGTCAGCGGGCCCGCGAGATATGGGCACTCACCGCCGGCGGACGCGCTCGTCTGGTCGAGACCGCCCGGCGGCTTGGGGTACCCTTTCAGCAGACCGGTAGCCTCGCCTTGGCCGTCGATGACGAGGAGGCCGACGGACTCTGGGAGTCGATCAAACGCCTGCGCGATGATGGCTTCGACGCCTCCTTCACCTTGACGGACCCCCTCAATCGAGGCTTCCAGGCTGCACTGCGTCAACCCAATGATGTCACGGTGGACGCTGCTGCATTGACCCGCGCTCTGTTGGATGCCGAAGGTGTCATAGTCCATGAGGAGACCGAGGTCTACGCGCTGGAGCCGATCCATCATGGTGTCCGCGTCTGGGCCCATGGCCGGACTGTGACCTGCAACAGGGTGGTGTTGGCCGTCAATGGCTATGCTGCATTGGTGGATCCTTATCTGGCGGAGAACGTCGCGCCGGTGCGGTGCCTCGTCTTCGCCACGGAGCCGCTTGACGATCCTTTCCCGGACCAACCCTGCACGCTCGACTGCGGCCGAGGGTTCCTTCGCACGCTTCCCGATGGCCGCCTGCTGCTCGGTACCTGGCAGCGCCGGGACTCCCCCGCCTCCAGAGAGCTCTGTCAGGATCGCGTGATGGACGTCATGTCGAGTCGCTTTCCGGAGCTGGATCTGAAGGGCGCCGATCGTTGGTCCGAGGTGATGGCGTTTACCTCGGACGGCCTGCCCCTGTTGGGCAGACTCCCAGGCCTCCCGCAGGTCTACTTCGCGGTCGGGTTTGGGGGACGTGGCCTGAGCTGGGCCTTCGTCGCCGCCGACCGTCTGGTGAATGCCATGCTTCGCGACACCGAGCTGGGACTCCTCTCCGCGCGCCGGCTTGCAGGCTCGGATGCCTCCCCCTAACCCTGGGTGATCGCCGATCGCGGGCCTCATCATAGCGTCGTGCCCGTCAGTACGGGCTGTAGAGAAATGACCTCACCTTGGGAAACAGCGTGTCCACCAGCAGTCGCCAGGTCGCAGGGACGCTGACGTCGGGATACGTCGAACGCAGTTCTCTCCAGGTTCTGTATCCCAACACCAGAGGGATACACTGCAGCGGGGGACAGCGCAGGATCAGATCTCCCTCGGACGCGCCAGGCTTGCATCTGACGACCTGCGCCAACCGACCCGCCACGAAGTGCAGCGCGAGCCTCTCTCGGTAGAGGTCGAGTTGGACATCCTGTGTCAGGCCGGCGAATGGAGAGTCGGCGATGCGGCTCTCCAGGACTGGGCTGATTGCCTGCAGGAGCGCGGCCATATCTGGAACGTGGATCTGCCAGGCGTAGGTTCCCATATCGTGTCCCTCAAGCGATCGCGCCAGGCGGGTCAGGGTGCAGTCGGCCGGCAGATTGAGCCGCATACCTGGCTTCCCTCTCTCCACAGCCAGCTTCTTGAGGTGCTGCAGGGTTGCCAGGGCGGCCTCAAAACCCAGACGCGAGGTTTCGTCCACCGTCAGTTCTTCGCCGAAATGATGTCGCGGGACGCTTACGTAGCCTGTGACCCGCCCTCCAGGAGTCTGTATGATCCAGCGCTCGCGTTCCGTCTCCGTCCCCTCGGCACGTAGCTGTAGGTACCGCCACGTTCTATGCCCGCGCACGGCGTGGATAGTGAGATCCTGGGCAGCCTCATCATAGAGTCGCTGCAAAGTCGGTATGTCCTCCGGGGCGGCGCGGCGGAACGTGAAAGAGGGCTCGGGTGAGGTCGGAACGTGACGGAACTCGAGGCGCACGCCGCCCTCTAGGGGCAGCGCGTATTCGTATCCGAACTGTCGGTAGAAATAGGGAATGCCCTGAATCTGTGATAACAAGCATCCTCGCTGGCGCAGTCGACGCTTGAAGGCGTCGACCTGGGCCCGGACCAACCCTCGACGCCGATAGGCCTCTGAGGTCCCCACGATTCCCAGTTCACCTGTACGTATCTCTATACCTCCGTAAGACCACGTCCAAGGGATCAAACACAGGGAGGAGACGATGTGATCGCCCTCTCCATCTGTGACGAAGAAGAGATCCCGTCCGCGGGTCGCCGGATGGTGCAGAAACAGGGTCTGCGTCAGCGCGTCCACCTCTGGCCCATGAATCGCGCCGTTGAAGGCTGCTACCCGCTTGATGTCTTTCTCCTCGGCGGCCGTGCAAAGCGTCAGACCATCTCCCAGCGGTCGATGGTGGAGTCCCTCCTCTCCATTCAACATCTCGCTTCTCCTGTCGCTATCGTGATCCCGTGAACAGACCAAGTATAGCACGAATCCGTGCGCGCTCCTAGCCCCC
>CAYQZG010000056.1:3071-8770 GCA_964421785.1 uncultured Anaerolineales bacterium | reverse complement strand
CTTGCTCTCGCTCTGAGAAGATCCCCGGATGCCGCCGAGAGCGCCGGACATGGCTATCCGGCCCGAGCAGAGCAGCTCTACATGAGCTGCTTCGTTCTCCCCCACGTGATCTGCGTTTGTGCAAGCCCCTCGGTCCGGTTATAATGTAGGCGGAGCCTTTGACTAATCTATGGATATGAGCAAACGTAAGAGACGTTGGTTTATCCTTTCTTCAAGTGTTGCGGTTGTCGCCATCGTCATCCTGGCCAGCGGTCTATCCACCCTCGACCTTGACTACGAGGGACAGCGGCTTCCCAGAATGTCGGGGGAGGAGGAGAGCCCGGAGAGGCCACCGCCGTCGACCCACATCATGGACCGTTCTTTGCGCATCCTCTTCAGGATTGCTGGCGCGCTCCTCCCTTTCGCCATCATCTACTACCTCATCTCGCCCGAGGCGCGCAAGCGAGTGCTCAGGGATCTCATCGCTCTGCTTATCGTCCTCCTGCCCCTCTATCTGCTGTGGCGTGTTCAACCCGGAACGTCCGAGGTCCTCGGTGATCTCCAATTGCCCCAGGCGCCATCCCAGGACCTCCCCACGGCTCCCGACGTCGCCTTCACACCTCAGCCCCGACAGTGGCTGATCCTGGTCGCCACCATCGCAGTCGCTCTGCTCCTGGCCGCGCTCCTGGTGGGTCTCGCATGGACAATCTGGCGTCGCAGGCGCCGCCCGTCGACCTCTATGGACAAGCTGGCCCAGGAGGCTCAGGATGCCATTGATGCTATAGAGGCCGGTGCCAATCTAAGGGACACGGTGACCCGGTGTTACGTCGAGATGATGCAGGTTCTGAAGGAGGAGCGCGGCATTCAGCGCCAGCGGGCTATGACCCCTCGGGAGTTCGAGGCACAGCTGGAGGAGCTGGGGATTCCAACCACGCAGGTGCGTCGGCTTACCCGTCTCTTCGAGGAGGTCCGCTACGGCCATAAGCACCTTGGTGAGCAAGAGGAACGACAGGCTGTCATCTCGTTGACGTCCATCGTCCGCTTCTGCAGGAGTGTCTCGTGAGCCCCGACTTGAAGAGGCCGCTTTGGCTTCTGGCGCTTGTGGTACTTCTGGCCGTCCCTCTGGCGTTCTTGCTATCTCGGACCTTTGGCGTAGTCGTGCGCGATATCGTCGCCGTGCCGATTCTCTATCTTGGCTGGATTGGCCGGCTCTACCTGCGCACGGTGCCGCAAGCTCTGTTCTGGGGAGCGCTTCTCCTCTTTGGCCTGGTGTTGGCCATCACCAACGTCCTGATAGCCCTCGGCGGCCTGGGAGAAGGTGAGAGAGGCTATCAACAGGGTATGGGGGTCAATCAAGTCTACATCGGCCGGGTGAAGGAGTTGACCTCCCAGATTCACTTCGCTGCCCGATCCGCCTATTTCAGAAGGCGTCTGGCTCAGCGTTTGGGGAGGCTGATCCTCAAGTCCCTGGACTATGAAGAGCCCTACGGGCCGGCGAAGGTGGAGCAGGGGCTGGAAGCACTGGATGCTCCTCCTGAGGTGCGGGCGTTTCTCCAGGAAGGGGAGCAGCTGATTTCACCGTCTCGGCCTGGTCTCATCGTCTGGCTGAGGCGTCGCTTGCGGGGACGCCAGGAGGTGGGCGCTCCCGATCTTGAGCTAGAGCGCGTTGTGCAGTTCTTAGAGGAACGATTGGAGGTCTTATGACGGCGATGGAAGTCACCGAGGTATCTGCTCTGGCCGACCGTGTCATCGGGGAGGTGGAGCGGGCTATCGTTGGAAAGCGGACGCTCTTGGAGCAGATCATGTCCGCGATCCTGGCTGGGGGCCACGTGTTGATGGAGGATTACCCCGGATTGGCCAAGACCCTCATCGCCAAGAGCTTCGCTGCGGCCCTCGGGCTGACGTTCAAGCGCATACAGTTCACGCCAGATCTCCTTCCCGGTGACATCACGGGCGGTTATGTCTATGAGCGCGCACCTGACATGGAGACGTTTCGTTTTGTCCTGCGCAAGGGGCCCATCTTCGCCAACATCATCCTCGCTGATGAGATCAACCGTGCCTCCCCGAAGACCCAGTCCGCTCTGTTGGAGGCGATGCAGGAGTTCCAGGTCACCCTTGAGGGCAAGACCATGAGGCTCCCTCCCCCCTTTATCGTGATTGCCACGCAGAACCCCATCGAGTACGAGGGGACCTTTCCCCTGCCGGAGGCTCAGCTCGATCGCTTCTTGATGCGGCTGTCGGTCGGCTACCCCACCCTGGATCAAGAGCAGGAGATTCTGAGGCGGCGACAGGAGCGCCGGCAGGACCCGTTCGACCTGAAACAGGTTGCGGACTCGGAAGCGTTGCTTGCAGCGCGTCAGACCGTGGAGACGGTTCACGTCGATGCCGATCTGCAGCGCTACATGGTCTCGCTCGCGGTCGAGACCCGTGAGCACCGCGAGGTTGCAGTGGGGGCCAGCCCGCGCGGCTCCCTGACGTTGCTCAAGCTCAGTCGAGCCTGGGCCGCCTTGCACGGCCGCGACTACGTCCTGCCCGACGATGTGAAGATCTTCGTCAAGCCCGCTTTCGTCCACCGCATGATCCTGCAGCCCGACCTGTGGATGAAGCGCCACGCCGCCGAGGATATTCTGGACACCATTCTCCGGTCAGTTCCTGTGCCCGTCATCGAGGGCGTCTGAACGTGAGACGACTGCTCCTACTGGGAGGCCTGGCCTATGTCCTGCTTCTCCTCGGCCTGGCCACGATGAACGGGCCGCTGCTCGCCTTGACCATCCCCTTGGTCATCTACCTGGCGGCAGCGTTGGTCTACGGGCCGGGCGAGCTTCGCCTGACCGCCACCCGTTTGCTCAGCGACGACCGCGTCCCCAAGGGCAAGCCTGTGACCGTCCGGCTTTCCGTCACCAATGAGGGAACGCGGCTGGAGCGCGTGCAAGTTGAGGATATCGTTCCCCGGCAGCTTGAGGTGATCGACGGAGAATCGAGCCTCATCACCGCACTGGCACCGGGCGAGACGGTGACCTTGCGGTACCGGGTCCGCGGTGGCCGTGGTGACGTCAAGCTTGGCGCGGCGCGGGTGAGAGCGAGCGACGCTCTGGGCCTCTTCTCCCGGGAGGTTCTGCTTCAGACGCCGCAGCGCTTGATGATCCTCCCCGAGGTGATGAAACTGCGCCGCGTGGCCATCAGACCGCGTCGCACCCTTGCCTACGCCGGCCCGGTCCCGGCGCGACGGGGAGGCTCCGGTGTGGAGTTCTTCGGCGTGCGCGAGTATCAGATGGGCGATCCGCTGCGCTGGATCAACTGGCGGGTGAGTGCCCGTCACCGACCTTCGCTCTTCACCAACGAGTTCGAGCAGGAGCGCATCACCGACGTGGGCCTGATCCTGGATGCCCGTCGCCGAACTGACAGGCGGGGGCAGGACGCATCGCTCTTTGAGCATGCCGTGCGTGCCACGGCGTCTCTGGCGGCTGCCTTCCTCAGCGACGGCAACCGCGTCGGCTTGCTGATCTACGGGGGTTTCCTGGATTGGACGTTCCCCGGCTACGGTCGGATACAGCGCGAGCGTATCCTCCGTGCGCTGGCCGGGGCCGAGACCGGTGAGAGCCGTGTCTTCGAGAGCCTCGATTTCATCCCCACGCGCTACTTTCCCGCTCAATCGCAGTTGGTTCTGGTCAGCCCTCTGTGCGAAGACGACCTGCCACCCCTCGTGCGACTGCGAGCCCGGGGCTATCAACTGATGGTCATCAGCCCGGATCCTATCGCGTTTGAGGCCCGTTTCCTTGAGTCCGACCCCACCGCTTCGCTGGCGGTCCGTATCGCGCGCTTGGAGCGGAATCTGCTGCTGCGTCGGCTGCAGCGGGCCGGTATCCGGACGGTTAGCTGGGAGGTGGAGACGTCTTTCGACCTTGCCCTTCACGCCTCGCTCAGCCGTCAGCCACACTGGTTCCGCGCCGTCGGCGTTGAGTGAGGGCTGCCATCCATGATCTCCGTCGCCTTGACGGTCAGTATCATCCTCGCCGCGTCCGCGCTGATTGTAGCCTATGGGCTTGGCGCCCTCTGGCTCCCGGCAGCCGGGGTCTTGGCTTTGGCGGCGCTCTGGATCCTGGGACGACGCCAGAACTGGGCATGGATCTCGTGGCTGATGTTGACCCTTTTCGCCATCGCGGCCGCTGCTGGAACCTGGCTGGACTTGAAGCCTCTCCCGCTCGTGGCTGGCCTGATTGCGGCGCTGTCTGCCTGGGGCCTGGATGACTTCGCCCGGCAACTGAGACACGTGGACGCCGTGGAGCGGGAACAGGCGCTAAAACGACGTCACCTGCGGCGGCTGTTGATTGTGGACGGACTCGGTTTGCTGTTTGCCATCCTGGCGCTGAAGGTTCAGATCAAGCTGCGCTTCGGCCTGGCCCTCGTGCTGGGCCTCGTCGCCCTTGTAGGACTGAGCCGCGCTATCGGCTTCCTGCGGCGAGAGAGCAGCTAGATGACCTTCCCGAAAGCTCTGAGAACCAGCGCTTTCGGGAAGGTAAGTTCCGCAATGAAAATACCTATGAAAGGCAATATGCTACAGCTTTTTGACTTCGCCGGGAGATCGCCCTGATGTGGGCCATCGACCTCCTCCACACCAACCGGGTGCCCGACTGGCTGACGCGGCGCGGTCTGCGCGTCATCCTCAGGCGAAGCACGCGGCAGCGCTATCGGACCGATCTTGAGGAGCGGGATGCGCAGCGTCGAGCCCTGATCGAGACGTTGAAGCAGAGCCCCATCGCCATTCACACCGACGACGCCAATCGCCAGCACTATGAGGTCCCGCCGGCCTTCTTCGAGCTCGTGCTCGGCGAATGGCTCAAGTACAGCTGCTGCTACTGGCCCGAGGGTGTCGAGACCATCGACCAGGCCGAGGAGGCCATGCTGCACCTCACCTGCGAGCGTGCCGGGCTTGAGGATGGTATGGAGGTCCTCGATCTGGGCTGTGGGTGGGGCTCGCTCTCGCTCTGGATCGCGCAGCACTATCCCAACTGCCGCGTGCTGGCGGTCTCCAATTCGCAGCCGCAGATTGCCTACCTCGAGGAGAGATCCCGTGAGCGGGGCCTGGGCAACGTCGAGGGCCTCGTCGCCGACGTCAACGACCTGGAGATCGACCGGGCCTTCGACCGCGTGATCTCGATTGAGATGTTCGAGCACATGAAGAACTACCAGCGGTTGCTGGCCAAGATCGCCTCGCTGCTCAGGCCCCATGGCAAGCTCTTTGTGCACGTCTTCAGTCACCGTGAGTTCGCCTACCAGTTCAAAGCCGACGACGCCGGAGACTGGATGGCCCAGACGTTCTTCACCGGCGGCACCATGCCCTCGGATGACCTCTTGCTCCATTTCCAGCGCGACCTGCACGTCGTCGACCATTGGCGAGTGAGCGGCATCCACTATGCCAGGACGCTGCGGGCGTGGCTGGAGAGGCTCGACCGGCACCGGCCGGAGGTGCGCCAGATCATGGCCCAGACCTACGGTCGGGACCATGCGACCCGCTGGCTGGTCAACTGGCGGCTGTTCTTCATGGCTTGCGAGGAGACCTGGGCGCTCCGCCAGGGCCGAGAGTACATAGTCTCGCACTACCTGTTCGAGAAGTGACCTTCCCGGAAGCTGCGCCACCGCTCTCAGCCCTCGTCTCCGAGGGCGGCCCAAGCAAAAGGACATCGCTGTTGAAACGCTTTTCGGCCTTGGAGCGCCCTCGT
>CAYQZG010000056.1:1343-2971 GCA_964421785.1 uncultured Anaerolineales bacterium | reverse complement strand
AAAGGACATCGCTGTTGAAACGCTTTTCGGCCTTGGAGCGCCCTCGTCCCGAGGGCGGCCCAAGCAAAAGGACATCGCTGTTGAAACGCTTTTCGGTCTTGGAGCGCCCTCGTCCCGAGGGCGACCCAAGCAAAAGGACATCGCTGTTGAAACGCTTTTCGGCCTTGGAGCGCCCTCGTCCCGAGGGTGACCCAAGCAAAAGGACATCGCTGTTGAAACGCTTTTCGGCCTTGGAGCGCCTCCGTCCCCGGAGGCTTCGAGTAGGAAAGGACCAGGTCTATGGAGTCGATAACCTACAAACCCATTGGCGTCATCCGCTCGCCGTTCAAGGAGCCGCCGGGCACTCCCATCCAACCGCCGGCCGCCGCGGATGTCGAGGGGACCGTCGAGCTCGATCCCGTCTACGTCGACGGCCTGAAGGATCTGGATGGCTTCTCGCACATCATGCTGGTCTACCATTTTCATCTGTCCAAGCCATCGCCCCTGCGGGTGAAGCCGTTTATGGACGACGAGGCGCACGGCGTGTTCGCCATGCGCGGGCCGAGCAGGCCTAACGCCATCGGCCTCTCGGTCGTGCGTCTGGATGGGATCGAGGGGCACATCCTCCGGATCAGAGATGTGGACATCGTCGATGGGACGCCCCTCCTCGATATCAAGCCCTACGTGCCCCATTTCGACGTGCGAGATCAATCCAACGTGCGCATTGGATGGCTCGGGGAAAACGTACAGAAGCTACCGACGTCGCGAGATGATGGGAGGTTTGCTCAATGAAGGCGGACACGGTTCGTGTCGTACGCGTGATGACGGACGATGGCCCGCGGTGGGGTCTCCTGGAGGATAAGTCTGTCTACGGTTTGCAGGGTGACCTCTTCGGCGCGTGGGAGCGCGGCCCGCGGATGGACCTCGATGCGGTCGGAGGCCTGGAGGATCTCCCTCTGGCGGCGCCCGTTGTGCCCACCAAGATCGTCTGCGTAGGCCGCAACTACCCGGCCCACGCCGCCGAGCACGGAGCGGTGGTCCCCGATGAGCCGCTTCTCTTCTTCAAGCCGCCCAGCGCCGTCATCGGGCCGGGCGCAGCGATCCTCCTCCCGCCCCAGTCCGAGCGGGTGGACTACGAGGCGGAGCTGGTCGTGGTCATGGGAGCGCGCTGTCGAAACGTACGGCCCGACGAGGCCTGGGACTACGTCCTGGGCGTGACCTGCGGCAACGACGTCACCGCCCGCGACCTGCAGCGGCTGGACAGTCAGTGGACGCGGGCCAAGGGCTTCGACACCTTCTGTCCTCTGGGACCCTGGCTGCTAGCCGGCCCGGGCGAGGACGACGTCGCCGACCTGGGCATCACCTGCCGGGTCAACGGTCAGGTGCGGCAGGCGGCCCGGACGTCGGAGATGGCCTTCTCCCCGGCCGAGCTCATCGCCTACACCTCCTCCATCATGACGCTGGAGCCGGGCGACCTGATCATGACCGGCACGCCGGAGGGCGTGGGCCCGCTGGCGGCGGGCGACGTGGTCGAGGTCGAGGTGGAGAACGTCGGCACGTTGCGGAACCGCGTGCGGGCGGCGGGAGCAGGCGTTTCAGACCTTCAGGCTTGACACTGGCGATTTCGTTTGTCGTAACGGCTTACGAAG
>CAYQZG010000056.1:0-1243 GCA_964421785.1 uncultured Anaerolineales bacterium | reverse complement strand
GCCCTCGCCGACGAATGAATTCGACGGCTGATACGGAAAACCCGTTGAAAACGGGTTCTGTATGCCGTTTCAGTGCGTCTTCAACGCACTTCTCGTATCAGCCAGCGGTTTCAACCGTTGGCGATAGCTACCTTACCCAGGGATTTGTGCGCTTCTCTCGCCCCACCGTCGTCTTCGGGCCGTGACCGGGATAGATCACCGTCTCCTCCGGCAGCGCGAACAGCACCTCCTTGATCGATCGCATCAGCGTCTCCCAATCGCCGCCGTGCAGATCGGTGCGTCCGATCCCGTTTGAGAAGAGCACGTCGCCCACGAATGCCATGCCTCCCTCGGCCTCGTAGAAACTGACGCCCCCGGGGCTGTGTCCCGGCGTGAGAAGCACCTCGAAGGTGAGCTGACCCACCTCGATGATCTGACCGTCCGAAAGCGCCACGTCCGGCGGCGGGCTGGGCGTCACCTTCAGGCCCCACATCGAGGCCCCTCCTCCGTTTTCCAGCAGAGGGCGCTCGTTGGGATGGATCGCCAGCTTTGCTCCGGTCGCTTCAACCACGTCGGCGATGCCCCCAATGTGGTCGAAGTGCGCGTGCGTGATGAGCACGTAGCGAACGTCGAGCCCGCTGCGCTCAATCTCCCGCACCAGGCGCTTTCCCTCCCCACCGGGATCAATGACGGCTCCCTGCTTCGTCTCCTCGCAGCCAACAATGTAGCAGTTGGTCTGGTTCATACCGGCGGGAATGGTTTGAAGAATCATATAGTACTCTCCAGGACAGTTCGACGTCTGTTCGACACGGGCTTCCTCACCCCCGGCGAGATGGGGCTGACTGAAGTCTAGGTTCTCCGTTAGGAGGAGGATTATAACAAGCTGCCATCGCTTTGTCCAACCGGGAAAACGTGTTAACATGCAAGGTTGGCTTGGTACGACACACTGCTCTGAGCCCCGTCTCGGGGCGACTAGGCGGTGACTGCCCGCTGACCCGGGGACGGGTTCGCGAGCTTCTTTCAGGAGACCCAAGGCTGGCTTGGTAGGATACACTAGAATAGATCATGCTCAATGATATGTCTGATCAACAGGATAACAAAAGCAAGCTCATCGTGCGAGGAGCGCGAGAGCACAATTTGAAGAACATCACCCTGGAGATCCCTCGTGACGAGATGGTGGTCATCACCGGCATCTCCGGGTCCGGCAAATCGTCCCTGGCCTTCGACACCATCTACGCGGAGGGGCAGCGGCGCTACGTGGAGA
>CAYQZG010000055.1:0-23196 GCA_964421785.1 uncultured Anaerolineales bacterium | reverse complement strand
TTAGGTTCCCCATTTTCCCGGTAAGGTGCTAGGACCTGCTTCTTGGTCTTGATCTCCTCGACGTTGAAGACGTAGTTCTCCGATTTCACACCGAACCAAATATCCTCCATGTTATTCTTCCAGTTTCGCTTGCTCCCGCGTCCCTTCTCACGTCGCCACGTGATGCGGTTCTTGACAATCAGGTATTGATCCAGAAGCGACTGGATCATCCCCGAGTGGCGCCACCCGCTACAAACGTAGATGGCCCCATTGGGCTTGAGCAACCGTACAGCCTCTTGAATCCATCGATCGTTCCAGTCCCTGTATTCCTGATCTGAAAGACGCATCCGGTTGTTGCCGAAATCCTTTCCGAGGTTATAGGGAGGATCAGCGAAAACAAGGTCTATGACCTCATCAGGAAGCAGTGACATACCCTCCAAGCAATCGCCGCAGTAAATACAATCCATCAGATTGGGAAGAGGTCTGCCTGCGCCCAACTCATCGCGGAGCCCGTCGATGGTCGGGAAATCAGTAAAACGGTCCCGGTCGGCCTTGTTCAAGAAGAGCGTGCGATTCCTCGGAGCCGGATCGTTGTATTCAAGATACAATCGCTTGATTGCTTCTTTCACAATACGACTCCCATCTGAGTAAGAACTTGATCCAGAGCCTTCAATACCTGCAAGCATCGAGCGCTCGTCGACGCGGGAACGAGCACCAAGGAATTATAGCCCATGACCGCCGCTTGCACAAAGCTCTGTGGGTCAGCGTGGATTCGTGGGGCAAACAAGCTTAGAGGGGGTGTGTCACCCCCGTGCCCAAGCTGAAACCGTACTCGACCGCGACACAGGGAGGAAGGCCGTTTGCCCTCATGCCGTAAGATAGTAGAATAGCCCCATCTTCAAGGATCGTGCCACCGGGCACCGCGCCCCCGGCAGATCCACAATCCGTGCTCGACGCAAAGGAGGAGACCGTGAATTGGCACGAGAAGTACGGCGCTGAAGCCCTCACGTTCGACGACGTCCTGCTGATCCCAGCCGAGTCGTCCGTGGTACCTCGCAATACCGACGTACGCACGCGTCTGACGCGGCACATCAACCTCAACTGTCCCATCGTCAGCGCCGCTATGGACACCGTGACCGAGACTCGACTCGCCGTCGCCATGGCACGCGAGGGAGGCATCGGCATCCTGCACCGCAACATGTCCATTGACGAACAGGTGGACATGGTGCAGACCGTGAAGCGATCGCAGAGTGGGATGATCGTCGACCCCATCACCCTGCCCCCGGACCGGCCCATCCGAGACGCGCTCGACATGATGGCTCGCTATCATATCTCTGGCATTCCCATCACCGAGGACAATGGTGCACTGACGGGCATCCTCACCAATCGGGATCTGCGCTTCGAGGACGACCTTGAGCGACCGATCCACGAGCTGATGACCAAGGAAGATCTGATCACCGTGCCCGTGGGGACGACCCTGGATGAGGCCCGGAGAATCCTCCATCGCCATCGCATCGAGAAGCTCCTCGTCGTCGACGAGGACTACACACTGCAGGGCCTCATCACGGTGAAGGATATCCTGAAACGCATCGAGCATCCCAACACGTGTGAGGACGATCTCGGGCGGCTGCGAGTTGGGGCGGCTGTGGGAACCGGGGAGGACCTCCACGACCGCGCTCAAGCCCTGGTGGAGGCCCAGGTCGATGCGCTGGTCATCGACTCGGCTCACGGTCACTCCCAAGGCGTCCTGAAAGCCCTGGAGCAGCTACGACGTTGGTTCCCCGAAACTGACATCATCGCCGGCAACGTGGTCACAGCGGAAGGGACGCGCGCCCTCATCGAACGCGGGGCAGACGCGGTCAAGGTGGGCGTGGGGCCAGGCTCCATCTGCACCACCCGCGTGGTCACCGGCGCCGGCATGCCGCAGATCACGGCCATTACGGCATGCGCCGCGGCCGCCGAGCCTCACGGCATCCCCACGATCGCCGACGGTGGCATCAAGTACTCCGGCGACATCGCCAAGGCCATCGCCGCCGGAGCGGACGCCGTGATGATAGGGAGCCTGTTCGCGGGCACGAAAGAGAGCCCTGGCGAGCGCATCCTCTACGAGGGCCGGACCTACAAGGCCTACCGCGGCATGGGATCCCTCGGCGCTATGAAGGAGAAAACAGCCGACCGCTACTTCCAGGCCGACGCGCGCAAGCCCGTCCCGGAGGGCATTGAGGGCATGGTCCCCTACAAGGGCCCTCTAAGCGACCTACTCCATCAGCTCGTGGGCGGCCTCCGCTCCGGGATGGGGTACTGCGGCTGTCACACGCTGGACGAACTGCACCGAGAGGCGCGCTTCGCCCGTATCACCGCGGCCGGCCTGAAAGAGAGCCACCCGCACGACGTGGTCATCACCAAGGAGGCGCCCAACTACGAGCGGCCATGACGCAGAGAAACCGACCCCCGAGGTCTAGAGATCGGTCTCCTCTCCAGATCCTTGGCCGCTTTCGCATCCTTCTTGACTAGCAGAACCACCTGCGGGAGACCTCAGGGGTCTTGGTCTCACGACGACGCCAGCTCGCGCACCACCCTGCCCAGCCGCCCCACCCCCTCGCAGATCTCGTCCGGCGTCAGCGCGCAGAAGGGGAGGCGCACGAAGCTGTTCCCGTTTGTACGATTGACGAAGAAGCCGCGCCCGTCCGTCAATGCCAGGTTCGCCTCTCGCGCCCGGCCCAGCAGCTCATCGGTCTCCACAGCGCCGTTCAGGGTCACGCCCACGAAGAAACCCCCGTCAGGCTCACACCACGTCGCCGCGCCGTCCATATGCTCCTCCAGCGCACCCAACGTGGCATAGAGGCGCGGTTCATAGAGCCCCTTCAGCCCCTCGATCTGGGGCTCCAACCAGCCGCGCTCAACGAACTCGGCCACGATCGCCTGATTCAGGTAGCTGGCGTTGATATACGTATCCTCCGCCATCTTCGCCAGGCGGTCCACCAGCGGCTCTGGCGCGATGACGTAGCCCACCCGCAGGCCGGGGCTGATCAGCTTGCTGTAGGACGACATCTGCAGCACCCGGTCAGGGGCCAGATCGAAGAGCGATGGAAGATCTTTACCGCGGTAGCGGAGCCTTCGATAAGGCACGTCCTCGATGATCCAGACGTCGTAGAGTCGAGCCAACTCGACGATGCGCTTCCGCTTCGCCTCCGAAAGCAGCGTCCCACTGGGGTTCTGAAAGTCGGGGATCAAATAAAACAAGACCGGGCGGTCCCCCGCCTCAAGTCGGTCCGCCACAGCACCCACGTCGACGCCATCCTCCTCCAGCGGGAAACCCACTATCCGCGCCTCGGCTCGCTCGAAGACCGTCAGCGTGCGGTCGTAGGTCGGCTCCTCCACATAGACGAGTCGTCCCGGCTCGATCAGCATGCGGGCACACAGATCCTGGAGCTGCAGAGAACCCTGCCCGACGATGACCCGTGCCGGATCCACGCCCTTCTCCTCCGCGATCAGCCGGCGCAGCCTGGGATAGCCGCGGGACTTGCCGTACTGCAGCACCTCATATCCGTGCACCAGCAGGACGTGCTCTGCGCACACCTGAAGCTGATCGACGGGAAAACTCTCCTCCGGCGGCACACCGCGGGTCAACTTGATCAAAGATTCGCTCATAGACAGCACTCCTTACCTCCACCTATCGTGACAGGGCAAGCTCCGGTCAGAGCCGTCAGCCGTACGAAGAGACCCCATGGGTATCTCCAGAAAAGGGCCACCACATTCGGCTTTTCAAGAACATGGCTCGCGTGATAGCAACGATCCACGACGCGCAAGGGTAACACATAAACAGATTCCGGACAAGCGGCAGTCCTCCTCCTGCAACGTGTTCCTCGGTCACAGCCATCCACGTCTGCCGCGGGTCGACGCACCCACCGGGCCGACCCACGCACCTATGCTCGGGGCGGATAGCCATATCCGCCCCTCTCCCACGAGCGGAACCTTGCCAAGGTTTGACAATAGACCCCTCATGCAATCGACACACGATATGTTGTAGTGGTCGCCCAATGCCGTTTGACACCCGAAGCTTCGCAAGGTTGGCGAGAGGGATAAAACCCTGATACTGCCGTCAGACATCTTGACACGATGGCCCCTGTCCAGTATACTGGCTCAGGCTTGTATCTTCGTATCTTTAGCAACGTTTGAGAACAAAATAACCCTATCCGCCACGAAGCGCTAGTGTGCTGCGCAAGCGCTCTCTAGGGCGGAAGGTGACGAACGAACACAGCAATTGAAGTGAAAGGAGTTTGGAACGTGGCAAACGACACAGGGGGCAACGAAATCAGTCTAGACAACCTTGGAGACCGAGAACGCCTGCGCTTGCCGGCCCTGCGGCTCAACTACCGGCCCGTTGATGAGAGAATCGAGGATTTTGAGGAAGCTTGCGAGGGTTTCACGCCCGAGACAGCACGCGTGGAGGCGTCGCGCTGCATCCAATGCCCTTCGCCCGAGGCATGTCGCCTAGCCTGCCCTCTGAACAACGATATCCGCGCCGCGATGAGAGAGATCGCCGAAGGAAACTTCACAGAGGCTGCCGCGATCTACCGTAAGACGAGCAACTTCCCGGAGGTGTGCGGAAGGCTATGCCCCGACGAAGTGCTCTGCGCCGGATCCTGCCCCGTGGGCCGGTTCTACCCTGAGCTTCGACTGGGCCGGCTGGAGGCTTTCGTGTCCGACCAACAGCGCGAGGCCGGCGGCTTCCCCATCCCCCAGCTCCCCCCGACCACGGGGAAGTCCGTAGCCGTCGTGGGATCCGGCCCGGCCGGCCTGACCGTCGCCGAGGAACTGGCCAAGCTTGGCCACAGCGTCACCATCTTCGACCAGCACCGCCGGGCAGGAGGCACCTTGGTCTACACAATACCCCGCTTCCGCTTACCCATCGAGGTCGTCGAGGATAAGGTGGATCAACTGGAGGCTATGGGCATCGACTTCGTCCTGGAGACAACCCTGTGCGAGGACGTGACCATCGATGGACTGTTCGACCAGGGATACGACGCCGTCTTTCTGGGGACCGGGGCGGGGCAGGAGTCCGCGATGGACGTAGAGGGCGCAGACCTGGAAGGCGTCTACCTGGCAACGGAATTCTTGACCCGCACCAACCTGGACAGCTCGTACCTGCCCTCCGACGAGCAAGCGCCCATCGACGTCGGCCAGCGAGTGACCATCTTCGGGGGTGGTCATGCAGCGACGGACTGTGCCCGCACGGCGGTCCGACTTGGCGCCGAGGACGTGATCGTCTTCCAGAGCGGCGAGGAGCGGGGCGAGCTCTACCGTCAAGAGGACAGATTGGCGGCACAAGAGGAGGGCGTTAGCATGGTGGGCCTCACCAAACTGAAGATCCTCATCGGCGATCGCCGCGGGCACGCAGTCAAAGCCCTCTGTCAGCGTATGCGTCCCTGCGGACCACGTCGCCCTTGTCAGGCCGTCCCGATAGAGGGATCGACCTTCATCGTGGACACAGATCTGGTTATACTGGCCCCCCAACTAAGCCCCAACCCACGCATCGCTGGCACGACGAAGGGTCTGGAGGTAGACGCCGAGGGCTGGATCATCACCGATGAGGAGACAGGGCAGACGACGCGGGAAGGCGTCTTCGCGGCGGGGGACAACGTAGGGAAACTGCACCTGGCGGTGATGGCGATTGCAGAAGGGCGCAAGGTCGCCGCCGGCATCCATCGCTACATCTCCTAACCAAGACCCAGGGATCGCACGCGACCGACCTAACCCGATAGGCCCGGCGCTCAGCCGGGCCTTCTGCATGGAAGATCATACTCGTGCCCCGCGACGTCGAGGCCCTGCGCCAGACCATGCGCCGGCGCGCGGCGGAGAACCGAGCCGGGAGACCACAGAAGAGCAAGCAATATGAGATGTGATGGACGAAATCCACCTCATGATTGACACGCACGCCCCTCATATGGTATACTAGAGCCGTCACCCGAAGACCCGGGCAACGGACCCCAATCCACAGCCCCATGGGAACCTCACCTAATCGCCAGTTCAGGAGGTCGAGCCCGGATCAAGATGACCGCCCCACTGGACACACCATTGCTGATCGATTCGTCTTAAAGGGGGCCTGTGCATCCACCTTGGTCGACCAGAAACGAGCGACCTAGCTCGCTCTCCATATCCGAATTCGTCATCGCTGGGGGCCGCGACGCACTGCACCGACGCGCGGCCTCTTCTGTTATGATGCAAAGAAGGAGGTGAAGCCAACGAAAAACGATCATCCATCTCCGACGGGCCTATCTTCCGATCATCAAGGGGGCAAAGAGGGGCTGTAGCTACGCAGTCGAGTAGCATTTCAGACTCAGCATCGAAATAGGGACATACCTCACGACAACTAGGAGATAATCGTGAACAAAAGAAGTATATTTGGCTTGCTCTTTCTACTCACCGCGCTACTCACGCTCACAAGTTCTGCTGAGGCGAAATATCCGGCGGTGGCGGGTATCCTCTCTGTGGAAGAGGATGTCAATGAAGCGCTTAATTCAGCAGGATCTGCAGCGCCTACTGCGCCCCAGGCCTGCCCGGCGGGATGCGGTCTACCAGACAGCATCGAGAGCGCGGAAGGTTTTCCCTTCTGCGTCTACTACGACAGTGCGGACACAACCTTCTCCCAGGCCCAGGATGTCCGCGACTACACGGACGACTACTGGGACGTGTACCAAAACGACTATGGATGGCCAATGCCCACCGAATTCACCGGCGGGAAGTTCAAGGTCTGCCTGCTAGAAAGCGGATCTAGCTGCAACGGCTCCGTGTCCATCGGCACGGACTCGATGAACGTGTACGAAGGCTGTGATAGCTCGGTGGAGATGATGATGGCCGTCGTGGGCCACGAATTGGCTCATGCGGGCCCTCAGCTGGGGCCCGACAACCTCACCGATCCGAACTTCGACGCCCTCTGGGCCCACGAGGGCATGGCTCGATCTGGCGAGGATAAGGTCTTCGATGTAGTGGACAACGACGCCGGGGCCATGGCCAGGCCATTCTCGTACAATAAGGAGGTCGACGAATTCTTCGTCACCCCGAACCACGACCTGACGGCCGACAGTTGGCGCTACGAGTCCGCCATTTGGTGGACCTACTACGCCGAGCAGTGCGGTTCGGACCCACCGGATGAGCCAGGCCTAGGTGTAGCCGATTCGTTCGGATCCTTCTGGGACGCCGCCCACACCTGGGACAACATCACAGCGCTGAACGTTGCCCTCAGCTCGCTAGGCTGTCCAGCGTTCGACCAGATGGTCCCGAAATTCGTCCTGGCCAACTACACCAAGGATTTGACCGGCCTACCTGATACCTCATACTACTACATCGATGAGACGAACCCGGGGAATCCAGACACCTACGGCCCCTTGGTGCCCCACAACGGCGGAACGATCGACAGTGGTACGCCCGCATCGTGGGACGACCAACACATCAACCGCTATGGTGCGGACTATTACGTGGCCGCACCTGATCCGGCCGACTGCCCCGTCATCACAGCCAAATTCCACGCCGACAGCGGCTCGCCATTCTACCACATCGTGACCTCAGAGTCCGGCGCTTTCAAGGCTCACGTCCAGGGTTCCGGAACCGACTGGGTCCAAAGCTTCCTGAACGACGGCGTCACGACCATTGCCGCCATCGCCGGAAGCCTTGGCTCATCATCGGAGGTAGACATCGAGTTGAGCTGTTCTGAGCCAATCCTCGATATCCAGCAACCCAACCAAATGGCCCCCGAATACGTGGGCGCGCACGACGATGGTGACAAGTTCTTGGTCCAAGTGCTTGTTTCCACCACCTCTGGCGGCCCAGTCGTCGGTGGTCTAAGCGTCAATGATTTTGCCGTCCGAGTCGGCGCTCTCAACGCCACCATCCTCGGCGGTGGTCAAGTCGAGCACCAGTACTTCTTACAAGCCATCGCACCGGACCCGGGCAGCAACGGCCCCTATGACCTCCACGTCGACCTGGAGGAAAGCGGCACGTCCACCGTCATCGCCACCGATACCGAAACCGAGGCTATCGTCTACGACGCTACAGACGAGGATAACCTCTACGTGGTGGATCGATCCGGTTCCATGGGGTGGTACGACCCCACACCTTGGTCAGCCCTGGTGGACGCCTTTAAGCTCGCGGTGGATACCACCAACAGCTCAGAGGGCATCGCCGTCGTGCCTTTCGAAAGCGACGTCAATCCTGCCCCCTTCGATATGCGGTTTGCCACCTTACCGGAGAGGAACAACGCCAAGAACTACATCGAGGGCATCTCACCGGGCGGGGGCACCAGCATCGGCGATGGTATGGGCGAAGCGGCCGCTCAGCTGACAGGCTCGCCGACCGGTAACGCCAGATGTCGCTACGTGCTGTTGTCGGACGGTGAAGAGAATCAGCCGGACTACTGGGCGGACGTGAAGACCAGCGTCCAAGCCACCGGATGTCCCGTCATGGCTATAGCTTTCGGGCCGGGCGCCAACGAGACCCTGATGGAGCAGATTGCCAACGACACCGGCGGCTCCTACTACTACAATGACATCTACATGGGCACCAGATTGGCCGCCGCCAGCGTCACGCCCGCGGACATGGTCCTCGATCTGGGCAGCACCTATCAACACGCCCAGGCACGAGGGGAGCGACAGCGCTTGTTGACAGAAAAGGGTCAAGCCTACTACCGACAAACGTACACGCACAACGTATGGATCGACCCCTCCGTCCTAACTGCCGATTTCGTGCTCAACTGGTTCCATCCGTACTTCGCCAACATGATCCTGGAGCTCGTCCGCCCGGATGGCACGACCCTGAGTGACAACTACGACTTTGAGGACAAAACCGTCGGCCACGTCGGCTGGCGCATCCCCAACCCCATGCACGGTCAATGGCAGCTTGTGGTGCGGCTCCTGCAATCCGAGGGGCAGCCGGTCAACTACCAGGTCATGGTCTCCGCCAAGACCAAGTTGACCGCTCAACTCATTCTCCCCGCCCTCGGCGGGGGATTCAAGACCGGCAATACGATTCCTATCTATGCCCTGATAACCTCTGAGATCGGCCCAAGACCCGGGCTCTCGGTCCTCGCGGCTGTGACAGCACCCAACGGGATGAAACAGACTGTGCCTCTACAATACCTAGGCGGCGGCCTGTATCGAGGGCACTACACGCTGGGTAACCAGGCCAATCAGGTCTCTCCACCCCCAGAAGAAGGCTCCCCCAATCCTCAACCCAATGATGAGGGCAGCTATCGAGTTGACCTCCTCGTCAACGGACGAGATGGTACGCATCGCGAGTCCCAGGGCGCTTTCTCGATCCTCGAAGCCGAAGACGGGAATGGCAATGGCCTCCCCGATACCTGGGAGGATACCCATGGCGTGACCAACCCCTCCGGCGACCCCGATCTGGACCTACTCACCAACAACGACGAGTACTGGGCCGGGACAGACCCGAACAACTCGGACACCGATGGTGGTGGGGAACACGATGGCAGCGAGGTGCTATTCCACGGCCAAGATCCGCTGGATCCGGCCGACGATCAGATCGCAGCACCCGACTTCTTCCAGGCCCAGCCGGTCGTGGGCGGCGACGTCGTTTTGAGCTACGACGTGAAGCCCGATTACGAGAAGATGTCCCTCTACAGAGCGTCAAGCCCCTGGCAACTGATCGTCCCTGAGCTGCCGCTGACCGGCCTGTACACCGATACCACCCCGGCTCTCGGAAACCCGTACACCTACCGCCTGGTCGCCATTGATGGCGACAATCATTGGTCGAGGGTGCTCGGGAGTGAGAGCGTCACCCCGTCATTGGACCCAATACCGCCGGAGGCGTTGGTTATCATCAACGGCGGCGCCCCGAAGACTTACGCCCTGGATGTCACGCTCTCCTTCGCCGCTCCCCCCGATGACTGGGGGCCGGAGGCCTTCGCGGATATCGTCGAGATGAAGATCAGCAACGATGCGTCCCTGGCAGGTGCGGATTGGCAAGCCTTTGCCCAGGACGTCCCCTGGACACTGGAGGCGAACCCTGGCGAAATCGCCCAGGTCTACGCCCTCTTCAAGGACGACGCCGACAACGAATCAGTAGGCCCGGCGATCGGTATGATCCAGTACTCTGGGGTCTACCTACCGCTGGTGGTACGCAACGCCCCATAGCCCTGGCAAAGCTGGGGCGGGTCTTATGACTCGCCCCAGCCCTTAGTACGAACACGCTGTCGCCACCTTTCTGCAGCGGCTAATCAGTCTACATCTATCCTCAGTGGCAGCACCTTGTGGGCCAGCACGTTGATCGCCTGCCCGCGCTTCTGCAGCTGCCCCTCGACCACCACGAACGGTGCCTTGAGCGCCTTCCCGCTGACCTCATAGACCTCGGGCCTCAGCACCACGTTGATCAACCCATAGGCATCCTCCAGGGCCAGGAAGGCCATCCCCTTCGCCGTCGGCGGCCGCTGGCGCGAGACCACCACCCCGCCCACCCACACCTTGCGTCCCCCCTCCACCTCTGGCAGCTTCGCGCTGGGCGTCACCCCCATCGCCTGTAGCTTCTCCCCCACCAGGGCGGTGACGTGCTCCCCGGCGCTCAAACCCGTCTGTGCTACCTCGGCCCACAGCCGCCCGCGCGGCGAGAGGAAGGCGAACCTCGGCCTTCCCTCCGGCGGGAGGGGAAGCTCGGGCGGCCCCTCCGCGGCCTCCAGCGCCATCTTCAGCTCCCAGAGCAGCTGCCGTCGCGGGACATCCCAGGCGTCGAACGCCCCGGCCCAGATCAGGGCCTCCACCGCCCGCCGCCCCAGCTTCGTCCTGCGACAGAAATCTGCCAGCGAGCGGAAGGGGCCGAAATGCCGCGCCTCCACCACGCTCTTCCCCCCCACCTCCCCCAGCCCCTTCACCACCGCCAGCCCCAGCCGCAGCGCCTGCCCTGAGCCCGTCGAAACCCCTGGATCAAGGCGCTCGCCCTCCACCGTGGTCCGCAGCTCCGAGGCCTCCACGTCCACCGGCCTCACCTCCACCCCACAGCGCCGCGCCTCGGACACGATCACGTGCGCCGGGTAGAACCCCATCGGCTGATGACGCAGCAACGCGGCGAAGAAAGCCGCCGGATGATAGCGCCGCAGCCAGGCCGATTGATAGGTCAGGACGGCGAAGGCCGCCGCGTGGCTCTTGGGGAAGGCATACCCCCCGAAGGCCCTCAGCTGCTCAAAGACCCTCCGCGCCGTCCCTCCGTCCACCCCACGCGCGAGCGCCCCCGCCACGAATCGCTCCCTGAACCCCTCGACCCTCTCTCCGGCCCGCTTGTGCGAGAGCGCCCGACGCAGGAGCTCCGCCTCTCCGGCCGTGTACCCCGCCAGGTCGCGGGCCACCTTCAGCACCTGCTCCTGGAAGACGATCACCCCCAGCGTCTCCCTCAACGCCTCCTCCAGCAGCGGATGGAGGTAGCTGACCGGCTCCCGCCCCTCCCGGCGCTTCAGATAGGGCCGCACCATCTGCGCCTGCAGCGGCCCGGGCCGAATCAAGGAGATCTGGATCACCAGATCCTCGAACGACCGTGGCTGGAAGCAGGGGATCAGGTTCGCCTGAGCCCTCGACTCCACCTGGAAGACGCCCACCGTCTCTCCTCGGCAGAGCATGTCGTAAACCTGCGGGTCGTCGTGGGACAATGTGCCCAGGTCTGGCCTCTCGCCGGTCTGCCCCTCGACGATGGTCACGGCCTCCTCAATGGCCGAGAGCATACGCAGGCCCAGCAGGTCGATCTTGACCATCCCGGCCCCCTCCAGGCCGTCCTTGTCCCACTGGGTCACCACGCGCCCCTCCATGGAGGCAGGCTCCAGGCCCACCAACTCGCACAGAGGCGGCCCTGAGAGCACCATCCCCCCGTTGTGGATCCCCAGGTGACGCGGTATACCGTCCAGCTGTGGCACCAACCACAGGAGATGGCGGAACGGCCCCGGTGACTGTGTCGACCCGGGTGACGTCGCTCCGCTCACAGGCGGATCCCCCCCCGTCGACCCGCCAACCAACCGCCCGACATCGTAGCGCTCCATCAGTCCCCGCGACGCTTCCACGCTATCGGCGTCTCGCACGTCGAGCGAGGTCGCCAGCCGCTCCACCAGCGCGGGTGGAAAGGAGAGCACGCGCGCCACGTCCCGTATCGCCGAGCGAGCGCGGAAGGTGACCAGCGTGCAGGCCATCGCCGCGTGCTCCCGGCCATAGCGGCGGTACACGTACTGGATCAGCTCCTCCCGCCGGTCGGCGGCGACGTCCAGGTCGATGTCCGGCGGCGCGCGCCGCTCCTTTGAGAGGAATCGCTCGAAGACCAGGTCGCAGGCCACCGGGTCGATAGGGCTGATGCCCAGCAGGTAGGCCACCAGCGAGTTGGCCGCGCTGCCCCGGCCCTGGCAGCGGATGCCCGCCTCCCGGGCGAAGCGCACCACGTCCCAAACGATGAGGAAGTAGTTGGCCAGCCCCAACTCATGGATCACGGCCAGCTCCCGCTCCAGGAGACCGCGGGGCGGGTTGACGGGATAACGTTGGCCCAGCGCCCGCTCGCAGAGGCGACGCAGGTGGAAGTTGGGGGCGGAGGCACCGGTGCCCAGGGCCTCGGGCAGAACCTGCGCCCCGGACGGCAGGTACGCCTGGGCCGGGGCACACCGCTCGGCGATGCGCGACGTGTTCTCCAGAGCGATCGTGACGTCGGCAAAGAGAGCGGCCATCTCCGTCGGCGAGCGCATCACGTACTCGTCGTTGGGGTGCAGCAGATCCCCGGCGTCCTCCAGCGTGGTGTGGTGGCGGATGCAGCGCAGCACGTCGTGGACCTCCCGCTGGCGTGGATGGAGGTAGTGAACGTTGCCGGTCGCCACCACCTCCAGCCCCAGCCGGTCGGCCAACGTCGCCAGACGGGCCAGCAATCGCTCGTCGTCCTTCCGGTAGTGGCGCTGCAGCTCGATGAAGAAGCGATCGGGACCGAAGAGCCGGGTGTAGCCCCGGGCCACGCTCATGGCTGCCTCCCTCCTTCCGTCCATCAACAGGCGTGGGATCTCCCCGCGACGACAGCCGGAGAGGGCGATCAATCCCTCGGTGTGGCCGGCCAGGTCGCGCTTGCTCAGGCGGGCGACGCCTTTCTCCTGCCCCTTCCGAGCCAGAGTGATCAAGCGGCAGAGGTTGGCGTACCCTTGTGCCGTCTCCACCAGCAGCGTCAGGTGCGAGCCGGCCTCGCACCCCCGCCCGCGGAGCGTCATCTCGGCCCCCAGGATGGGCTTGACCCCCACCTCCTGCGCCGCCCGCGCGAAGCGCACCGCGCCGTAGAGGGCGTCGTGATCGGTCAAGGCCAGCGCGGGGATCGCCAGCTCGGCCGCTCGGGCCGCCAGATCCTCCGGCGAGGGAACGCCGTCGAGCAGGCTGTGGCTGGAGTGGGCGTGAAGCTCGGCGTAGTCGGGGACGGAGCGCTGCCTCAGACGTGTCGGCGTTCCAATGACCATCGATCGGTCCGCACGTCGCGGAAGATGACCCGCATCTGGCCGTCATCAAGCTCCAGGCGGAAGTAGTCGCGCTCAATGGGGCGAGCCCACCAGCGCCGGCGTTCCCGCCACAGGCCGTAGATGCACCGCACCTGGCGAATGCGTTCGCGCCACACCACGGCACAAGGCGCTCCCCTGGCGTCGGTGGTCACCAGGATCGGCCGGGGCCGAGGCGGGGTGACCAGGGCCGCGATCACGACGATCATATCCCCGAAGCGATCCCGCAGCCGTCGTAACACCTCGCGCAGCCCCTGGCTGAAGGTCGCACCCTCCCCCGGCGTGTCGTCGAACAGGGCCAGCTGGGTGGCGCCCAGGTGGAAGGGGCGCAAGGGGTAGACGGTGAGAGCGAGCTCGGCCACGGGGCCGTCCACCGTGACCTCTCCCAGCAGGCGAGCGGCCAAGCGGGCCAGCTTGTCGACCGCGGCCGAGGGCGGCTTGACCGCCTTGCCGGAGGCATGGCTCCGCCCGCTCTCCTCCTCCAGCGTCAGCCGGACCCCCTCGGCCTGGTAGCCGCGGCGGTCCATCTCCTCTGCCAACGCGGACACCATCCGCTGGACGTGGGCCAGCAGCGTCGCACGACGGCTTATGGGAGGCTCGAAGGCGCGTGAACGGGAGATGTGGAGCGGCGGCGCGTCCCCATGCACGGGTCGCGGATCCAAGCCGCAGGCCAGATCATGCAGCGGCCCGGCGTGGCTCCCGAACTGTCGCACCACCGCCGGACGGGGCAGCTTCGCCAGCGCGCCCAGGGTGCGCACGCCCAACAGGCGCAGGCGGCGTTCCATCTCCGGGTCGAGGGCGAGAGTAGAGATATCCAGCGGCGAGAGGAAGGCCCGCTCCTTACCATCCGGCACCACACAAGGGCGCCCGGCCTGAGCGGCCTGGGCTGCCTGCCGGGCTGCGAACGCGTTGCCGGCCAATCCGACCTGCACGTCCAGGGCCAGCGCCTCCATCACATCCTGCGATAGCTGCTGAACCAGCTCGGCCTCGCTATCGAAGCGGCGCTCGACCCCCGACACGTCGGCGTACGCCAGTCCCAGCCCTGCCGTCTCCACGGTGGGCGTGAAGCGCTTGGCAGCGTCGATCAGGGCATCGTGGACGGCATCGAGGGTCCCCTGGTCGGCGGGCAAGAACCGGGCATCGGGGCAGAGAGCTTCGGCCTGGGAGAGGCGCATCCCCGGCTCCACGCCCGCTGCCTCGGCCCGGGCGCAGCAATCCAGCACCGCACCTTGGTCCCAACGCCGCCCACCGACGATCAAGCATGGCTCGATCAAGCCGGGGTCATCCCGACGTGCTGCTTGTACCGGGAGGTGCCGGATCAGCAGGCAGGCCACTCGAGTCGCGGTCACGTGGATCACCCTCCCACCTCGCATAGAACATATGTTCTATTATACGCCAGGCGGGAAGATTGTCAATCGGTAAACCCCAGCGCAACCTCCAGCCGCTCCACCACCTTATCGCACGGATGCCCGAACTCCTGGAGAAGGACTGACGGTGGACATCGGGACTGCTACGGTTGACGAATTGAGGGCCATCCCACGCATCGGCCCAACCCTGGCGGAACGCATCGTCGCTACACGCGCCGAGATGGGCGGCTTCACCGCGATTGAGGATTTAGTCAGAGTGCGGGGCATCGGGAAGCGGACTCTCGAACACATCAGGCCGTTTATCACGATCCGGAGGAGGTAAGTGGATGGCAACCAAGCTGCTCACCCCAATATGGCAAGAAGACAGCATCAAGAGCACGCACTCTACACAACGGCCAGCTCGACCAGACTGGCCGTGCATCGGGGATTCCTCTCAACCCCCTACCCGATGAGCCCAAAGAAGGAGAGAATGCCCTGAAAGCCCTGGCGCGCGTCGGAGATCGCCTTGTCCCGCCAGGCAGGGTCGGAGGGGTAGTACTGCTCCTCGTACTCGCGCCGTATCCTCTCCCCGGCTGCGCGATTGGCGACGCCGCACACCTCAAGCCGGTTTTGCAGAACCGAAGCGCGCAGGCTGCGGATCTCCGCCAGCAGCGAGTCCCCAAAGGTCCCGAACTCAAAGCTGGCGGCGTACAGCCGCCGGCCCGGCAAGCGGTCGTCGCGCAGCTCATACCAGTAGTCGGTCATGTCGCCGAGGATGGCATAGAACTCCGCCGGGTCGGTCCTGACCACGCGGGGATAGCCCAGCTTGCGCGACCACTCAGCGGACGTGCCCGGTTCGCCGGTGGGGTGGACGATGCTCATCTGGTCGCGGGGGCCATAGCCGGTGTGCATGTCCAGGTGGACGATCTGATCGTAGCCTGCCAGCGCCTTTTCCATGAGCCTCATCAGAACCCGCGTCTCCTCCTGCAGGCCGCTGCCGCCGAAGTAGAAGCCCCCTTCGTGCCGGTACTGCCCGGCCAGGATCGCGTTCCGCCCGCGTGACACCCCCAGCTCGAGCATCAACCGCACCAAACCGCCAAAGAATCGCAGATTGGCCACCGGCCAGCTTTCCAGTGGACACGGCTGGTGGAGGAGGGCCAGGACGCGGTCATAGTCCGGGTTGGCCTCTTCCAGGCCCTCCCAGCGGGAGATGAAGTTGCGATTCAGGTCAACGTGGTGGGCGTTGCAACGCCGGTGGTGGGCCATGCCCCAGGGGTTGATGGCATGGACCAGCAACAGCCCCGTGTCCTGCGGGTCCATCGTGGGCAGGAACTCGTCCACGAACAACGCCAACATCGCCGCACCGACGTAGCCCTCGATGCCGTGCAGGCCGGTCGTCAAAGCGAACAAGCGGCGCGGGGCGGGCGCCCCGGCGGCGATCCAGTCGATGCTCAGGTCGTCACCGTCGTGCAGCGTGTGCGATCCCAGCCGGGCCCCAGGCCAGCGGGCCCGGACGGCGTCCACGTAGCCACGAAAGCGCGCCCGGGATGATGCGTAAGTGGCAGGGAACATAGCGCTGCGCCTAGAACGGGCCATAGCCGATGACCACGACCAGCCCGCTCTCTCGCTCATGCAACACCTCCTCGTGTTGAGTAGATCCATTGTAGTGCAGGCACCGGAGATCCACAAGCGCTGCCGTCTCTCCTCATCGCCTCGTCTCCACCCACACCCGCGTCCCGTCGCTCACCACCTCCACCGTCCCATCCCGATCCGTCCGAAACAGCCGCTCACCCTCGCCCAGCGCAACCTCCAACCGCTCCACCACCTCATCGCACGGATGCCCGAAGTCATTATCCTCCCCCACGCTGATCACCGCCACCTCCGGATCCACCGCCTCCAGAAACCCCTCCGTGCTCGACGTGCAGGCCCCGTGGTGCGCCACCTTCAGCACCGTGCTCCGCAGATCCACCCCATCCCCCACCAGCCGCTCCTCCGCCCGCGCCTCGACGTCCCCCGTCAGCAACAGCGAGACCTGCCCGTAGCTCAGTCTCGTCACCAGCGAGTTGTCGTTGAACCCCTCCCCCACCAGCAGCTCCGCCCCCGGATGGAGCACCTCCATCCGCAGCCCCTCGTCCAATGCCATAGCCAACCCCGCCTCGCCGCGGTGGAACGTCGTCCCTTTAGCCTCCAGCAGCTCGCGCCATCGCTCGCAGATCGCCTCCTGGCACCCCACCTCGCGGTAGACCACCGCACCGACCTCATACCGCTCCAGCACGCCCACCAGCCCCGTGATGTGATCGCCGTCCGGATGCGTGAGCACCACCACGTCCAGCGAACGGTCCCAGAACGGCATGCACCGGCCCAGGCGCGAGAGCAGCAGGCTGGGGCTGGGCCCGCCGTCGATCAGCACCTGGCGCCCAGAGGGCGTGCGGATGAAGATCGCATCTCCCTGCCCCACGTCCAGCACATGCACGTGGAGCCGACCGTCGGGCAGGCCCCGCCAGGCCAAGAGGGCCAGCGCCAGCACCACCCCCGACGCCGCAACCAGCACCTTTCCCTCCAGGCCCGCCGAGAGCCATTCGCGCAGGCGGCCCCACAGCTCCCGGCGCCTCTCCCGGGGCTTCGCCAGCCACCAGGTCGCCACCCCCAGCACAGCGTAGTAGCCCCAGACCATCCAGCCCTTCCCCTCCATCGACAGTGACGCCACGGACAGCCTCGCCGTCAGCCGCACCATCTCGGTCGTGTAGGCCAGAAACAGCCAGGCCACCCAACCCACGGCGTGCCCCAGCGGCTGAAGAAACAGACCCATGATCGTGGCGACCCCGCCGATCAGCATGACGTACGACTGGGCCGGCAGGATCAGGAAATTGCTCAGCAGCGTGACAGGGGACAGCCGTCCGAAGGAGGTCAGCAAGATCGGCGTCGTCGTGACCTGGGCCGCGATGGTCACCAGCAGGGCCTCGCTCACCAGGCCCACCGTTCGCTGAGCGCGCTCGACAGAGGTGACGCGCGCCAGGGCCCTCTCAAGCAGCTGCTCCAGTGGCTCGGTGTAGAACAGCAGACCCGCCGTGGCGGCGAAGCTGAGCTGAAAGCCCTTGTCCCACAGCGTGTAGGGGTTCCAGACCGTCATAACCAAAGCCGCCGCCGCCAGGGAGACCGGAGCGTAACTCCGACGCCCCACGTAGCGACCGAACAGGTAGATGACGCCCATCAGGGCCGCCCGCACCACCGCCGCCGACGCCCCCACCAGCACCGTGTAGACCGCCACCGCGGCCATCGCCGCCAGGAGCGCGCGGCGACGGTGAAAAAGGTGCCCCGCGATGCCGGCGAAGATACCGGCCACGATCGTCATATTGAAGCCCGATATGGCGATGATGTGGGACGTGCCGGTGGCCTCGAAGTCGTCCATCACCTCCTCGGGAATGCCCGTCTCCACGCCCAGCAGGATGCCGGTCAGCAGAGCTGCCTCCGGCTCAGGCAGCATCCCGGCGATGACGGCTTGAGCGCGCCGTTTGAGGGCAAACAGGTAGGCAAGCGGAGTCCTCGCCCGGCCATCGGTCAGCACGTCAGTCCGGGCACCTCGCATGAAGGAGTGGATGCCATGGCGGGCAAGATAATCGCGGTACGAGAACGACTCATAGACCGGGGGATCCTGCAGCAGGCCCGTGATCCGCAGCCGGTCCCCGTAGGCGCGACGCGGGTAGCGCTCGGTCTGGATCAGCGCCAACCCCTCGACCTCGCGCGCCATACCGTCGGGCAGCGTCAGCTGCTCGGCCCGCACGCGCAGGTTGGTGTGATTGTCGCGCTCATCCGGCTCCTCCACCACCACCCCCTCCAGCGTCACCCACCCCGCGCCGTTGTAGGTCGCCAGCGATCGGGCGTCGAAGCGCGGGAGGGCGAGCAGAAAGCGCCCCGCCCCCAGGGCCAGCATCAAAAGAGAGAGGGCGCCCAGCCGGACGTGACGTTCGTCCCACCAGAGGAGCAGGCCGAGGATGGCGGCGAAGGCCAGGAGAGGCCACAGCTGCCACGGAGGATGAGCCGCCCTGGCAAGCATAATGCCGGCGACCCAGGCAGCAGCGAGGTAGACGAGGGTCATAGTGCCATCCTGCGAACTGATTGCCCAACCGAAGCCGGCTGAGTATAGCCCAGCTCGCCCCGCAGGTCAAGCGCGCCGGCGGCGCCGCGGTGCGTTGCACGTCGACCGTGCGATGCACCTAGGAGCATGTGTTCTGGACCTTTGGGGTTTTCGCGCGGCGCATCACGACCCTAAGAGCTTCTCCACCGAACACGAAATGGCGCGCTGCAAGCCGTCAACTGAAACCCCAAAGGTCTTGAACGTCAAAGTCCTTGCTCCTGGCGATGCACCTGCCTGGTTTGATGGGAACGAAAAGGTGTGCTAGAATACGCTCCAGCTGCGCGGCGCCGGAAGACAGACCTCGCACTCAATACCAGAGAGGGAGAACGACGTGACAGAAGAAGAACAGAGTCAGGAACAGAGCCTCGAGGCGTGGTTGGCCGAGGAACGCAAGCGGCTGGACGAGGGCTTCAGCTTCGAACCACAGCCCAGCTCGGAGGAGACCACCCCCGACGCCGCCCAGGACATCCTGGCCCAGCTGGGCCTCGGGGCCGGCGTCCTCGCCGGCGTGATCGCCGGTCACGACAACCCGGCCACCTTCGAGGGCTGCAGCGCCTCGACCGTCGCCGAGGCCCTGGCGTCGCACCTCACCGGCGACGACACCCGCGTGACCGCCGATCAGACAGACCAGGCCACCGTCCTCACCGTTCTGCAGAGCCAGGAGCAGCGCCCCTACGGATTCGCCCCGGCCCTGACGGTCACCCTGATCGAGACCGGCGAGACCCTAACCGTGGCCATGAGCGATCTCAGCGAGGACGCCAAACGCGGCGCCCTCGGCTCCATCGGCAAGACCGCTCTGCGAGGAAGTCGCCGCATGCTGCTCAGGCGGCGCGGTCTCCCTGGCGTGCTCGATGCCGCCGGCGGCCTGATGCAGAGCATCGAGGACGTGAGCGAGGACCTTCAAGACCTGAGCCTGCCCAAGCGGGTCTGGGCCATCATCGACCACGTGGGCGTGGCAGCCGAGGAATCGTACCTCGAGGAACAACGTAGAAAGGGCATCCTCAAGCGACAGCGCGAGGCGGCCGAACGGGCCTGGACCCACTGCGAATGGTGCGGCCGAGCCTACGCCCAGGACGAGAGAGATGTCGTGCAGTGCCCCTCATGCGGCGCGCCCCGCGGCCCGAAGCCGGTGTGGCTGTCTTAGATCCTCACCTCGACCAGGCGAGGGCTGACCAAGCCCCGCCACCCAGGGCCTATCAGCGCCTTCAGCCGTTTCAGTGAATCAGTGGTCCCACAACCGACAGCCGGCCTGCCCCGCCCTACACCACCCGACTACACGTCCTCGCGACGCTCCAGCGCCCGGGTCAGCGTCACCGCGTCCGCGTACTCCAGATCGCCGCCCATAGGGAGCCCGCGCCCCAGCCGCGTGATGTGCACGTCTAACGACTCCAGCTGGCTGAGCAGATAGGACGCCGTCCAGTCCCCCTCGCTGGTGGGATTGGTGGCCAGGATCACCTCCTCCACCTCCCCGTCTCGTATCCGCTTCACCAGCTCGCCGATGCGTAGATCCTCCGCGAACATACCCTGCGAGGGAGCCAGCACGCCGTGGAGCACGTGATAGACCCCATCGTAGACCCCGGCCTGCTCGATCGCCAGCACGTCCAGCGGCTCCTCGACCACGCAGACCGTGGTATGATCCCTGGTGGTGTCCGCGCAGACGGGACAGGGATCCTCCTCGGTGATGTTGTAGCAGATAGAGCAGAAACGCGTCCGCTCGCTGAGGCCACGCAGCGCGTCGGACAACCGCAGCGCCAAGTCCGATCTGCCCCGCAGCAGGAAGTAGGTGAGCCGAGCCGCCGTCTTGCGACCGATCCCCGGCAACTCCGAAAGCTCCTCGATAAGCCGTGTCACCGAGGGTGGAACGGATGGTGATGGTGATTGTACCACGACTCCCCTACAGCAGGTCCTGGAGGGCTCCAAGCCCGCCTGTGAGGTCCGACATACGCTCGGCCGACGCCTCGTCGATCTGCTCCATCGCCTTGTTGATCGCCGCGATGACCAGATCCTGCAGCATCTCGACGTCGTCTGGATCGACCACCTCGGGCTCAATGATCAGATCCTTCACCTTCCGATCGCCGGTGACGACCGCCTCGACGATCCCGCCCCCGACCGTCGCGCTGAACGTCTTCTCCGCGATCTCCTCCTGCGCCTCCATCATCTCTTGCTGAAGACCCTGCAGCTGCTGAAGCATCTTCTTGGAGCCCCCGCCGGACCCGGAACCACCCCTCGATAGACTCTTCTTCGAACCAAAAGGATTGACACTCCTACCTCGTCTCTTGGCCAAACCCTCCTCCTTACGTCCTACCCTGCACAACTTCTGCTCCCAACTCATCCACCGCCATACGGACGAGGGGATCAGTGGAAACATCCTGCTCAGGCGAGTCTTGTCCATCCTCGCCTCGCTGATCTGTCTTCTGAACCGGGCGCGACTTGCCCTGCCTGTTCATCACACAACGCACGTGCAGCTGCCGACCGAAAAGGGCACTGAGCACGTCCTCCACGATGCTGCGCTTCTTCTCATCCTCAACCTTGCTGCGATGGAACTTGTGGACAAAGCCCAGAACGATGACGTCCTCCTCCACACTGACCGGCTCGCAGGAACGCATCAACGCCTCCAGCGACAGATCCTTGGGACGCAGAGCATCCAGGAAATCGGTCCAGTGCTCGCGAACGCCCTCCACAGCAAGCGGGCCGTCCCCCACATCCACAGCCTCATAGGTCGCGGCCGCGTCTCTTACCACCTGACGTTGAGCAGGCCGCTCAGAGACCTCGGCCCTCTCGCCCCTTCCCGGCCCGGCCCCCGTGCGCTTCGCCCTCCGCGCCGACGTTGCTGGCGCCGCCTTGCTGGTCCCGGTTCCTTGGCCCGCGCTTCGTCCCTGCGGGTTGCCTCGGGCAATGCGCCCCTTGCCGGAGGAGTCGCCCCCCCCACCTCCACCGCCCGCCGGCTCCGACGGCAGCAGAGCTTCGATGAAGGCCATCTCCAACGGCAGCTGCGGCTGCCAGCCCCCCTTCGCCTCCTGGGCGGCCTGGTTGAAGAGACGCACCGCCTTCGCCAGCTCTCGGCGCGAGAAGGCGGCCGCCTGATCCCGCAACGAGGGAAGCAGAGCCTCCGGGACGTGCGGCGGCACCACGCCGGACGCCAACCGCAGCAGCAGCAAGGCTCGCAGATGCTCCACCATCTGCCGGGCGAACTGACGCGGGTCCGTCCCTTTGTCCACCGCGGCGTTGATCGCCTCCAGCCCCTTGGCCACGTCGCCATCGACCAGCGCCTGGGTGATCTCCATCACGGTCTCGTCGGCCCCGATCCCCAGAGCAGCCCGCATATCCTCGACCGTTATCCCCCCCTCGTTGTAGGAGGCGAGCTGATCCAAAAGACTCTCGGCGTCCCGCATACTGCCGGTCGCCTGACGAGCGATCAGCCGGAGCGCCTGACGCTCCACCTCGATGCCCTCCCGCTCGGCAAGCCACGCCAGGCGGTCGACCATCTCGGCGATGGAGATGCGGTGAAAATCGAAGCGCTGGCAGCGTGAAAGCACGGTGGGAAGGATCTTGTGCGGCTCCGTCGTGGCCAAGACAAAAATAGCGTGCTCGGGGGGCTCCTCCAACGTCTTGAGCAGCGCGTTGAACGCCGCGTTGGAGAGCATATGCACCTCGTCGATGACGTAGACCTTGTAGCGAGCCTCGTTGGGGCGGAAGCCCACCCGCTCTCGAAGCTCTCGCACGTCATCCACGCCGGTATTGGAGGCTGCGTCGATCTCGATCAAGTCTAGCAGTCGCCCCTCATTGATAGCAACACAGATCTCGCATGCGTTGCAGGGACGCTCCTCCTCCGGGGCCAGACAGTTCACGGCCTTCGCCAGCAAGCGCGCCGTGGTCGTCTTGCCGGTCCCGCGAGGGCCGGCGAAGAGATAGGCGTGGTGAACGCGCCCAGAGACCAGGGCGTTGTGGAGCGTCCGAACCACGTGCTTCTGCCCCACGAGCTCGTCAAACGTTCGTGGTCGCCATTTGCGATAGAGTGCTTGTGCCGTCATCATTACCTCCTGCCGAAGTCACCAATAGTCTAGCATCTTCGACGGATAAAGGCAAGTGAATGCGGGGCAGTTGTCAGGGCAATCGCACATGGAAGGGAGAGAACGCTTAGAATTCCGAAGTTTGCAGGATAGCCTGCTTCTAAAGGCATCCCGCCCATAATGCGCGCAACGCTCGGGACGAATGCTCGGCCGAAACTTCGG
>CAYQZG010000054.1:4435-23755 GCA_964421785.1 uncultured Anaerolineales bacterium | reverse complement strand
GGGCGGCCGGTGCGTGCGCTGGACTTCAGCGACGACTGTCTCTCGCTGGTGCTCCTGCTGCGTTTTGCCTACCGCTTTCCCCGGCCGTTCCCTCGGCGCAGGTGAGAATCCTGCGCCAGCCTGGCCTATCTGCTGTGGGAAGCGTCGTACATGGTCTACCGCTACGTCTCGCTGTTGGGGCAGGAGACCGTCTATTATCGCACCGTCGGGCCGGATTATGCCCATGCCCTGGTTCTGCTGTGGGTGCCGGTGGCCTTCCTGCGGCAGAGCGTCGCGGCCGACCCGCGCCCGGTGAATACGCTGATCAAGCTATGGGAGCCGCAGGGGAAGAAGGCGCGCGGCGCGCACAGCTTTAATGTACAACAACCCTCGGGTCTCAACGCTTTCCCGAATGCGCTGGATGGCGGGATGTACAAGATAAGCGAAGCGGCATCCACCGCCGCGCCAGGGCTTTGTTGTCGACGATCACGGGCAGGTCAAAGTGGGTCTCGAATTCCTCTTTGAGCGCCACCTCCTCCCAGCTCAAGGCGGGCGCGGTGACGAGGCTCTCCTCACCGGGATCCACCGCGCCGGGCACGCCCACGCCGATTCCCAGGAGGGGGCCTCGGTGACTGCGTAGACCCGTCATCCCGCTGGTGAGCCTGGTCGATAGCCTAAGCGATCAGCACCTCGGCGTGGGCGAGGACCTCCTCCCCGGCACTGTCAACCGCGGTAGGCATCGCGCGCTTCCACTTGCCCTCCACGATCTTCAGGTGTCAATTGGGTGGGCAAACCAACCAAGTATATCATATACACAATCGTCTGCCAACAACCCGAAAGCTAGAAATCGCTGAAACGTGGAGCCGTCCATCGTCTGCCGTCCGGATGTATGCAGTTCGCCTGGAGCGCAAACGAGAGAAGAGAGGGGTCACTGTAGAAGCAGCGGCGCGAGTAACTAACGATGTACAGAGTCGCCGTCCAGATCTCCGGGGAGGTTCCCGTCGTGTGGAAGGCGTATCTGCATGGCTTGCACACCCTCACAAAATCTGTATAATTGCATCTCTGAGGGGTGTTAGCTTGCGTGAGAACGTAGGTGACATGATATGTCCTGGTTCAGACGTACGCCTGGGCCAAGGTGAGCAGCGAATTTCTCTGGACGAAGCCTCACATCACCAAGATGATCGTCTTGTAGTCATGGTGCATTCCACATCACCCGACACCAACAACGGTTTTGAAGCCATTACCGCATTCTTGGCAACGGCAGGCAGAAGCGAATCACATCACCTAGTTTGTGAAAGGAGGTGGTGCCCACACCGGTAAAGCAAATCTACCGCAAACACGCTGTTACTGTTTTGACCAATTAGCAGATGCCTATCCGGCATCAACATCTAGGAGGAGATTCTCATGAATAGGCGTAAACTGTGGGTGTTGCTTTCGGTTTTGACCATCGCGGGCCTCGTTCTAGTGAGCTGTGGCCCAGGCCCAACTGAAGAGCCAACTGAAGAGCCTGCACCAACCGAAGAAGAGGCTGCCCCGGAAGAAGAAGCTGAAGAAGAAGAGGAAGCAGAAGAACCCGCCGCGGAAGACGTGGTGGAGCTGCGCATGACGTGGTACACCGACGGCAACGAGGACGTCGTCATGCGCGATCTGCTCGATCGCTTTGAGGCGGAGAACCCAGATATCAAGGTCGTCATGGACACCGTGGACTACACCGCCATCCTCGAGAACCTGCCCCTCCAGCTGGAGGCCGGCGAGGGTCCCGATATGGCGCGCGTCACAGATCTGGGCGGCCTCTCGCAGTACTATCTGGACATGCAACCCTATCTGAGCGACCCCGGCTACTGGGAGGAGAACTTCGGTTCCACCCTGCCCTGGCTGCGCCCCCCGGGAGACGAAGAGGGCATCTACGGCTTCCAGACCCAGCTGACCATCACCGGCCCCTTCATCAACCGCACCCTCTTCGAGCAGGCCGGCGTGGAGGTGCCCAGCGACAGCTCCGACGAGGTCACCTGGGAGGAGTGGGCGGCGGCGTGTAATGAGGTCGCCGAAGCGCTCGACATCGCATACCCCATGGCCATGGACCGCAGCGGTCACCGCTTCGCCGGCCCCGCCATCAGCATGGGGGCTCAGTTCTTCGACCAGGGCTACCCCGTGATCGCCGGCGATGAAGGCTTCCGCAACATGGCCGAGATGTTCGTCGGCTGGCACGAGGACGGCACCATGCCCATGGAAATCTGGGCGCTCAGCGACGGCTACGCCGGCGCCAACGAGGAGTTCGGCAACTCCCAGGTCGTCCTCTATATGTCCGGCTCCTGGCAGGTCGGTCAGTTCACCGACCAGATCGGCGACGCCTTCGACTGGGAAGCCGTGCCCAACCCCTGCGGCCCCGGCGGCTGCACCGCTATGCCCGGCGGCGCGGCCCTGGTCGCCATTGGCGACACGGAGCATCCCCAGGAAGTCGCCACGGTGATGGAATACCTGTCCGGCGAGGAGGTGCTCTCCGAGTTCTCGGCCCGCACGCTCTTCATCCCCGCTCACCTCGGTCTCTCTGAGAAGGGCGTCCCCTTCGAGACCGACTTGCCTCAGGCCAAGACGTCCCTGGACGTCTTCGTCGCCGAGGTTGGCAGGCTTTCCCCCATCGCCATCGACCTGCAGGCCTATCCCTACAACCGCATCGTCTTCGACGCCACCCGCGACCGCATCACGCAGGTCCTGGTAGGCGAGCTGGAGCTGGATGAGGCTATCGAGAAGGCTCAGGAGGACATCGATTCCGCCCTGGCTGAGCAGGGCATTGAGAGACCTGAAGCCCCCGTGGGAGAAGTGGTAGAGCTGCGCATGACGTGGTACACCGACGGCAACGAGGACGTCGTCATGCGCGATCTGCTCGATCGCTTTGAGGCGGAGAACCCAGATATCAAGGTCGTCATGGACACCGTGGACTACACCGCCATCCTCGAGAACCTGCCCCTCCAGCTGGAGGCCGGCGAGGGTCCCGATATGGCGCGCGTCACAGATCTGGGCGGCCTCTCGCAGTACTATCTGGACATGCAACCCTATCTGAGCGACCCCGGCTACTGGGAGGAGAACTTCGGTTCCACCCTGCCCTGGCTGCGCCCCCCGGGAGACGAAGAGGGCATCTACGGCTTCCAGACCCAGCTGACCATCACCGGCCCCTTCATCAACCGCACCCTCTTCGAGCAGGCCGGCGTGGAGGTGCCCAGCGACAGCTCCGACGAGGTCACCTGGGAGGAGTGGGCGGCGGCGTGTAATGAGGTCGCCGAAGCGCTCGACATCGCATACCCCATGGCCATGGACCGCAGCGGTCACCGCTTCGCCGGCCCCGCCATCAGCATGGGGGCTCAGTTCTTCGACCAGGGCTACCCCGTGATCGCCGGCGATGAAGGCTTCCGCAACATGGCCGAGATGTTCGTCGGCTGGCACGAGGACGGCACCATGCCCATGGAAATCTGGGCGCTCAGCGACGGCTACGCCGGCGCCAACGAGGAGTTCGGCAACTCCCAGGTCGTCCTCTATATGTCCGGCTCCTGGCAGGTCGGTCAGTTCACCGACCAGATCGGCGACGCCTTCGACTGGGAAGCCGTGCCCAACCCCTGCGGCCCCGGCGGCTGCACCGCTATGCCCGGCGGCGCGGCCCTGGTCGCCATTGGCGACACGGAGCATCCCCAGGAAGTCGCCACGGTGATGGAATACCTGTCCGGCGAGGAGGTGCTCTCCGAGTTCTCGGCCCGCACGCTCTTCATCCCCGCTCACCTCGGTCTCTCTGAGAAGGGCGTCCCCTTCGAGACCGACTTGCCTCAGGCCAAGACGTCCCTGGACGTCTTCGTCGCCGAGGTTGGCAGGCTTTCCCCCATCGCCATCGACCTGCAGGCCTATCCCTACAACCGCATCGTCTTCGACGCCACCCGCGACCGCATCACGCAGGTCCTGGTAGGCGAGATGACGCTGGATGAGGCCATTGATAAGGCTCAGGAGGACATCGATTCCGCCTTGGCTGAGCAGGGCGTAGAGAAGCCTTAACAATAGCGCGAAGCGGCATAAGCGAAGCGGCATAAGCAAGTTCGTAGTGCGGCTCGCCAAGCTGAGCGTAGCTCAGCCAAGTGCCGCCAGTTGCCACCGGCTACTGAGACATTCGGTAGCCGGTGGCCATGCTTGCTCGTAGTTGCGCTTAAGATTTCACGTGTGGATGCAGGTAATGACGGAGGAGCTTTATGAGTGGAGCAAATGAACGTCCAGGTGCTCTACCCCAAACGACTTTCAGGCTCAGGGAGCTACCGGCCAAAGTGTTTTGGGCGATCTGGGACTTCATCCTCAGCATTGTCGACCTGGGGATGAGCGGTATCCAGAAGCTGATTGGTGTAAGGCGGATGGCGTATGTGTTCCTCTTGCCGAATATGCTCATCTTCGGGGTGTTTGTCATCACGCCTATGTTCATGAACGCCTATTACTCCATGACGGGAGGGACGAAGTTGTTTCTCCAGGACCGCGAATTCGTGGGTCTGGAGAACTACCGCATTCTATTCGATTGTGAGGACTTCACCGATCCAAATTCCTGCGATGAGGATCTCTTCTGGCGCGCGGTCAGGAACTCCTCGGTGTTCGTCCCCCTCCAGGTGGGTGGGATGGTCCTAATCTCTATGCTCACTGCCATGATCCTGAATCGTAGGATCATAGGGCGAGGCTTCTTCCGCAGCGTCTTCTTCTACCCGGTGCTCCTCTCCCCCGTCGTCGTAGGCCTGATCTGGAAGTGGATACTACAGCGCGAAGGGGTGCTCAACGCCATCATCACATCCTTTGGGGGAGATAAGATACTCTGGCTGCTTGATCCCACCATGGCCACGTTCTGGGTGGTCTTCGTCAGCATCTGGGCCCAGATGGGATTCCACACCCTGATCTTGCTGGCCGGGCTGCAGTCGATACCGCCTGAGCTCTACGAAGCAGCGGTGATCGACGGGGCCAGCGGTTGGCAAAGCTTCCGCTTTGTCACGATCCCTCTCTGGTCGTCCAGCATCTTCGTCGTGGTCGTGTTGGCCCTCATCCGCGCCGTGCAGTTCTTCGACCAGGTCTTCGTTCTAACCGGCGGTGGCCCCGGCACGGCGACGTTCTATATCATCCAGTACATCTATAGCACCGGTTTCTCCGATCAGATCGCCAGGCGCGGCCTGGCAGCGGCAGCCTCGATGCTCATGGGGGGCGTTCTCTTCATCCTCACCATGATCCAGCTCCGCGTGGGGCGCGAATCGGAGGCCGCGTGAGATGAGGAAGGATACCATGTCTGAGGACAAGATCTTGACCTTTTTGAGCCGCAGGAGAGGCCGCAAGCGGTTGCACATCAGCGACGTGCTAACCTACCTCTACCTATTCGCTGGCGTGGTCGTCATGTTTGGGCCGGTGCTCTGGGTCGTGTTTTCCTCCTTCAAGACCCAGTCCGCCCTGATTGAGTTCCCGCCCAAGCTGTTGCCCTACAGTGAAAGGACCATCGAGGTAGAGGGTTACGACGAGCCTTTGCCGCTCTACGTCGTCACCATGGACGATGGGTCCGAGAGAACGTTGGCTCAGGTGCGGCGCGTTGGCATCGAAGCTCAGCTGGTCGATCCTGAGAACCCCGACGAGATCATCAAGGTACCCATTGACCGGCGTGAACCCGTCCGCGAACTGAAGTTGGCCTGGAGCAACTACACTGAACCGCTCAGGCGCTTCAACTTCCTCACCTACTTGAGAAACAGCGTCGTTGTGACCACAACTGCCACCGTGATCACGCTGATCATCAACAGCATGGCCGCTTTCGCCTTGAGCAAATACGAATTCAAGGGGCGCGATGCCATCTTCGTAACCATCATCGCCACGCTGTTGATTCCGATATCCGTCATCCTGGTGCCCGTGTTCATCGTGATCACCAAAATCGGCTGGAACAACAACCTGTGGGGCGTGATCATCCCCGGCGCGGCCACGCCCACCGGCGTCTTCCTGCTGCGTCAGTATATGCTCACCATCCCCGATGAGCTGATCGACTCCGCTCGCATCGATGGAGCCAGCGAGTTTCGCATCTACTGGCAGGTGATTCTGCCCCTGGCAGCCCCGGCCCTGGCCGTGCTGGCGATTTTCTCGATCATGTGGCGTTGGAATGACTTCCTCTGGCCCTTGATCGTGCTCAGCCGGACCGAGGTGTTCACCCTGCAGGTCGGCCTGAACTCTTTCCAGGGCGATTTGCAGATCCAGTGGCACTTCGTGCTGGCCATGACGGTTCTGACCTTGCTGCCCATCACGCTCGTGTTCGCCTTCTTGCAGAAGTACATCACCACCGGCATTGCTACCACGGGGATGAAAGGATGACCGTCAGACGTGCAACGTAAACGCACCACAGTGCAACGTAAACGCACTACAGTGCAACGTAAACGCACTACAGTGCAGCATAGGCGCATACTCTTTCCAGACGTCGGCGAGGTGATATGGGAGACGTTCACCCTGCCGGACCCATGTGACCCGCACCAGGTGATCGCCGAGTCCCTCTTCAGCCTGATCAGCGTGGGCACAGAGTTAGCCTTGTACACCGGCACCCACATCGGTTTCACGCTGTCTGACCCGCCCTTCCCGATGATGCCACAGCGTCCCGGCTATGCCCTCGTTGCACAGGTGACCGAGGTTGGCGCAGACGTGAATCAGATCCAACCCGGCGACGTGGTGATGATGGAGGCTCCCCACGGCACCGCGGCCGTCATGGACGTTCGTCGAGATAGCATGGTCAAGCTGCCCGACCACCTGCCGGCCGCCGAAGGCACCTTGATCCGCATGGCCGACATTGCTATGACGGCTTTACGCGTGGCGCCCATACAAGTCGGGGATGCCGTCCTGGTGTACGGCCTGGGTCTGGTGGGACACCTGGCCGCGCAGCTTTATCGACTCCACGGGGCCTATCCCGTCATCGGCATTGACCTGCTGCCTAACCGCGTCGAGACAGCCAAGCGGAGCCCAGCCCACCCCCAGGCCATCATTGCCCTTAACCCCCTCGAGACGGATGGTCGACGTGAGGTCAGTCGTCTGACCGGGGGACGCGGCCCAGACGTGGTCGTGGAGGCGACCGGCAACCCAGACGTGATCCCCCTGGCACTGGACCTGGTCGCCGAGGGCGGCAGAGTAACGCTGCTGGGCAGCACCCGGGGACGTGTCGAGATCGACGCCTACAGTCAAGTCCACCGCAAGGGAGTTCAGGTCATTGGGGCCCACGAAAGCGTCAGGTCCTCAGACTTGGTTCCCCGGCGTTGGTCGAAGAAGCGCGATCTCTCTCTGCTGGCAAACCTGTTTGCTGAGGGCACGCTGAGCAGTCAGGGTCTTATCACCCATACCATCTCCCCCGAGGAACTGCCCGGCATGTACGATCTACTGGCTCAGAAGCCAGAGGATTACCTGGGCGTTCTCGTGGACTGGCAGTCCTGAGACTCGGACGAGATGCCAACGCGAAGTCGCCCCTACACCAATCGTGAGCGCGTGTTTGCTGCGCTGAACGGGGAGGAGCTTGACCACGTCCCCGGCTGGATTCACTCGTTCTGCAATCTTGCCACCGTCAAGCGCTTGACCCCCGCAGAGCTTTGGGATGACGCCTACGATCGTTTCATCACGGCCTCTGAACAGCCCTTTGCCCCTCTCGAAAGAGCCACTCTGGATAAGATGATCGAGTTCAATCGCCTGTTTGATCGCCTCATGATGGGCGTAGGGCGCGGAGGCCTCTGCTTTGGTCATGGTGGCCCCGGCGAGTTTGTGGGGTATGTCGTTGAGGAGACGCCCGAGTATCGCATCATCGAGTTTGAGACCGGCGCTCGCGCCAAGTTGCAGTTCGCCCCGCACTTCTACAACCCGTATCAGATGCCCGTCAAAACAATCCGGGACCTGGAGGCATTGCAGCTGCCAGACCCGGAGGAGCCTCAGAGGTGGCAAGGGATAGCGGCCGACGTGGCGTATCTCAAGAGCCGCGGCGAGTATACCGTCGGATACTTGAATGGGTTCTTCTCCGGTGCCCATTACTTCTTTTGCGACTATGAGGGCTTCTTGCTGGCTTTGCTGGTTGATCCGGACTTCGCCAGGCGGATTGTCAAGACGCTGGGCGAGTGGAACTTGAAGGCCGCCAAGGGTCTATGCCTTGCTGGCGTTGACAGTATTCTAATCGCGGACGATCTGGGATCGAACAAGAACCTGCTGATCAGCCCTGAGCTCTACGATCAGTTCTTCTTCGATTGGCACAGGCGGGTCTGCGATCTAGCTCATTCATATGACGTTCACGTGCATCTACACAGCCACGGCAATATCATGAAGATCCTGGATCGCTTGGTGGAAACCGGTATCGACATGCTCAACCCGCTCGATCAATCCGAGGGCATGGATCTATCCACGATCAAGGAACGCTACGGAGATCGCCTGACCCTGGTAGGAGGGCTGGATCGACACATCTACTACCTGGATCCTCAGGAGATCGAGAATCGCATGGCCCGGGCGGTCAAGATAGGCAGCCCGGACGGCCGCTTCATCCTGTGCGACCCCAGTGGCATACCCGAGGACATCTCGACCGAGGGGTTTCATCGCTATCTTCAAATAAGCCGCAAGGTTCGCCTTACGCTCTAAGCTTTGCGTTTTACGCCCATGATCCAACGGCTGCCGATGGCAGAACCGCTATCTGGAGGGGGAGGGTGAGGGACATATGCCTGAGTTCAGAATCGCTGTTTTCGCAGACGACATCGACCAGGACCTTGATCACGCCCTGGACGTGATCGAGGAGTTGGGGCTGACGTGGATTGAAATACGCAGCGCCTGGGGAAAGAATCTGTTATTCCAGACCGATGAGGAGATCGAAAAGGTCGCTGGCGCCATTCACGCGCGAGGATTGAAGGTGGCCAGCGTTTCTGCCCCCATCTTCAAGTCGCACTTACCGGGACACAGTGGCGCCGAGACCGGCAGTCTTTTCCACAGTGAAGAACGTGACAATCCCGAACAGCAGATGGATTTGATCCGCCGGGCGGGCACTATCGCTGACAGGCTGGACACAAAGCTGGTGCGCTGTTTCTCCTTCTGGCGACTTGGCGACGACCCAAGCCCCTATTGGCAGGATATGCTCCGGCTCTACCGGATGGCCGTCGATGTCGCCGCAGAAGAAGATATCGTTCTGGTGATGGAGAACGACTTCGAATGCAACCTTGGAAGCGGGGAGTTAGCCTCGCGGATGATTGCCGACATCGATTCTCCTCATGTACGCCTGCTGTGGGATTGCGGGAATGCCTTTTTTGTGGGGGAAGAGCCCTATCCCTATGGCTATGAGATAGCCAGGCCATACATCGGTCACGTCCACATCAAGGATGCAGTGATTGACGAGGAGACAGGAAGACCTCGTTGGGTCGCATTGGGCAGCGGGCAGGTGGACATCCTCGGTCAGCTGAAAGCGCTTAAGAGAGACTATCAGGGCGTTGTCTCCCTTGAGAACCATTGGAAACCGGAGCAAGGCAGCTCCGAAGATGGCGTTCGGCGCTCCTTCGCAGCGCTAGAGACGCTGCTGGCTCAAACGTAGACAGCACCATGCGCGTCGCTTACCCTTCTCACGTATCTCTGATCGATCAGACCGACCATCATCTGGCGTTTGCCGGGTCGGGAAGGTCCCGTTTTCGAGTCAGTGTGCTGGAACACGATGTGATCCGTGTCCAGCATTTGCCCGACGGCTCACCTCGTCTCGACCGTACCTGGTCTGTGGTTGGCTTCTTTCGTTCCAAGGAAGCTCAGCGGCCTGGCGGCTTCCATCCCGCGGACGTACCTCTTGAGGGTCGCCTCCGAGACGATTATGCTTCATTTTCGCTGCCGCCGATAGATCCTATACGCTCCAACGATCAAATCAAGGTTCAGACAGAGAGTCTGCAGATTGAGATTCGGTTAGGGGATTTTCAGATCACCTGGCTAGATGGCTCGGGCAATCCCTTCGCCGCGGATCGAGATTTGCACGCCTATCCTTACGACCGGGCATCCAAAGCGGTTTATCACTATCTGCGTCGCTCACCAGAAGAACACTATTATGGCCTAGGAGAGAAGTCTGGGCCGCTGGATAAAGCTGGGATGCGAGTGCGCATGTTCAATCTGGATGCCCTGGGCTATGATGCCGAAAGCAGCGATCCCCTCTACAAGCACGTCCCTTTCTATATCACCTACAACGCTGAGGCAAACGTCGCCTATGGCCTTCTCTACGATAATCTAGCTGCCGCTGTTTTCGATCTGGGCAGCGAGCTGGACAATTACTATCCGGCTTACCGTTACTATCAGGCTGAAGGTGGGGATCTCGATTATTACCTGATCTACGGGCCGACCATCCCGGATGTGGTCAAGAAGCTGGCCGCCCTGACAGGGCGTATGGCTCTGCCTCCGCGCTGGTCCCTGGGATACTTGGGGTCCACGATGACCTACACCGAAGCCCCCAATGCTCAGGAGCAGTTGAAGCAATTTGCGGATCTATGCACCACGCACCGCATCCCCTGCGATCTTTTTCATCTCTCTTCAGGCTACACCATTGGCGAGGATGGCAAGCGGTATGTCTTCAACTGGAACCTGAAGAAGATACCCGATCCCCAAGGCATGGTCGGATATTTCCGCCGGCGAGGGATCAGGCTGGCTGCGAACATCAAACCGGCCCTGCTCACCAGCCATCCACGCTATGAAGAGGTCAAATCGTTGGGGGCATTCGTCCAGGCCGCAGATGAGGATGAACCTGAACTGAGCGCTTTCTGGGGCGGTCTCGCTGCACATCTTGATTTCACCAACCCGGCCGCCTATGCGTGGTGGAAGCGCCGTGTACGCAATCATCTACTCGATCTTGGCATCGAGGCCACCTGGAACGACAACAATGAGTACCCAATCCGAGATGACGAGGCGCGCTGCGATGGATTCGGCAGCGCCATCCCGATCGGCCTGATCCGCCCGTTGCAGAGCCTGCTGATGAGTCGAGCATCCCAATCCGCCCAGTTGCAGCATCGTCCCGACAAACGTCCATTTCTACTCTCACGCTCCGGCTGCCCGGGCATTCAACGCTATGCCCAAACCTGGTCTGGCGATAACGTCACCTCGTGGAAGACGCTGCGCTACAACATTCCCATGGGCCTGGGCCTCAGCCTCTCCGGAGCGCCCAACACCGGCCATGACGTGGGCGGCTTTGCCGGGCCAAGACCATCGGAGGAGCTTTTTGTGCGCTGGGTTCAGAACGGCATCTTCCATCCGCGCTTTACGATCCACTCCTGGAACGAAGACGGCAGCGTAAACGAGCCCTGGATGTATCCGCGAGCTATCCCCCTCATTCGGGCAGCCATCGAGTTCCGCTATCGTCTGATGCCGTATTTGTATACGCTCTTCTTTGAGGCTGCCAGGACCGGTGAACCGATGATCCGCCCCCTGGTCTATCACTTCTGGGACGATCCAGCCTGCCGGACTGAGTCTTTCGATTTTATGCTGGGACCATCCCTGCTTGTTGCATCAGTGCTCGAAGAGGGCGCCAGAACCCGAAGGGTTTACTTGCCCAGAGGCGACATGTGGTGCAACTACTACACCGGCGAATGGCATACGGGGGGACAGACGATCACCGCGCAAGCGCCCCTCGAACGCATTCCTTTGTTTGTGCGAGCGGGCGGTGTGATTCCTATGGGGAAAGTGATGCGCCACGTTGGCGAGGAACCCGACGATCTCCGACAAGCCTACGTCTTCCCGCATCCTGAAACCGGCACGGGTTCTTTCAGCCTGATCGAAGATGATGGCCTGAGTCTTGAGTATCAGGAGGGAGCCTACACCGAGATGCAACTGGCAGTTGCGGCGACTCCCGAGCGGATCGCGATCAATGTGCAAGCCATGCATGAAGGCTTTGCGCTGCCTTATGAGGACATCGAATGCATGTTGCCACCCGGCGAGAATCGACCGGTGACCTCGAATCTGGATATGAGAGTCGTGCGGAATCCTGGTGCGCGTCAGCGCATCATCTTGTCGCTTCCGTGAGGGAAACTGCTGATAGAGATGATGAAACCGCTCACCGTCGGCGTGGCTGGTTCAGGCATCGGTTCAGAGCATATCGAAGCCTATAGAAGTCTGCCCAGACGCTATCAGGTGCTGGCCCTCTGCGGAACCGACGAATCCAAAGGCCACAAGCTCATCCAGAAACTGAATATCCCCAGGTTTGCCCCCAGCTTTGACGACTTGTGCCGAATGGACGACCTGGACGTGATCGACATCTGTAGTCCCACACACCTGCACTATGACCAGGTCTTGAAAGGCCTGGCGGCGGACAAGCACGTCATCTGCGAGAAGCCGGTGGCCGGATCGTTGAAGGAGATCGATCACATCATCCAGGCCGAGGGGGAGTCTGACAAGCGGGTGATGCCCATCTATCAATATCGCTTTGGTCACGGTCTGCAGAAACTGAAGCAGCTGGTCGACGAAGGCATAGCCGGTCGCGCTTACCTGACCACGGTCGAGACGTCCTGGAGGCGCCGCGAGGATTATTACGCCGCGTCGTGGCGAGGAAAATGGGAGACGGAATTGGGAGGCGCAGCCCTGACGCTGGCCATTCACGCCCACGATGCGCTGACCTATATCCTGGGGCCGGCCAAGAAAGTCTTTGCGCGTACCAAGACGCTTGTCAACCAGATTGAGACTGAGGATACCGTCGTGGCGAGTTTGGACATGGCCGATGGTTCGCTGGCAAACCTATCCGTGACCACGGGCTCCACGGAAGAGATCAGCCGCCTCCGCTTCTGCTTCAGCCATCTCAGCGCGGAGAGCAACACCGCACCCTACAGCATGACGGGGGACCCCTGGGTGTTCAGCGGAGACACACCGGACACTGAGGAGCAAATCGAAGCCTCGTTATCGGATTTTGAGCCGCTGCCGGAGTACTTCGCCGGCCAGTTCTATCGTTTTCACCAGGCGCTTGAGCAGGGGAGTGAAATCCCGGTCACCTTGGCGGATGCCCGGATCTCATTGGAGCTGGCTACCGCCATCTACTATTCCGCCAGCACAGGCCAAGACGTCCATCTCCCACTGGGTGCGGACAACCCTTTCTATGCCAACTGGCATTAGCTCGACCAAGTAGATCCCTCCGCTCACCACGCTCGCCCCGGCTATCTCAAAGCTCACTCGTGGTTGATATGATGCTCTGCAAAACGAAGGAACTGTTCCCAGTCATAGTCCGTGATATCGTGCGCCCCAGCCCGGATGTGGTAGCCAAGTGTATCCCAGACGGAAACACCAACGCCTGGCATTTGCTCCCCACGGGTCACGTGATCCATTGGTCTCCGAACAGGCAAGCCCCTGCATCCGAACAACTCGTAGACCGGCTCGGCAGCTTTGAGAGCCAGAAACTCGCCGCGTGGGTCGGCCCAAAGATCGTCTTGGGCGCTGGCCACATAGATGGGTCTGGGGGCAATCAGAGCAATCAGCATGTGTTGATCGACTTCGAGGCTTGCTTCGTTCTCATTGTAGCGTTTGAAACGCCCACAGAACCAGTGTGGAAACAGATGGTTAATCGAGGAGATGGTCTCGCCGAATCTGCGCCGGCTCAAGGCTGCCCCCATGCATCCGGAGTTGTTAGCGATCACCACAGCGAAGCGTTCATCCTGTGCGCCGGCCCACAACGCCGCTTTTCCTAGACGCGAGTGTCCCATCAGCACTACCCGTTGATGATCAATATGATCATCTTGTTCGCAGTAATCCAAGCCACGCTGCAGCCCCCATGCCCAGGCTGAGATGGCTCCCCACGCTTCGGGACGCGGGCTGCCCTGGCGCTGCTCGTCAAAGAGCGCGTAGATCCCGTCCATGAAGCGATGCTCGTCGTCGGGGGCCAGGTCTCCACTGTAAATCGTAGCCAGACCAAAACCACACTGAAGCAGCTTTCTGACGGGCCAGCGGCTTTGGCGCGAACCACGAGCGGCGTCTGTAGCTCTGTGACAGACCACGCCCTCCCCTGGGCAGTTGGGAATCCATTTCTGCGAGAGCGTGATTCCGGGATCGGGATGGATGCTGTGGTTGCCCATGAAGTTCAGCCCCAGGAAGATGGGAACAGGTCGCTCAAGAGCCACCTGGGGCAGATAGATGAGCAGGTCCATCGTGATCGACGATCGTCCGCGCCCGAAGGTAGCGCGAATTTCCTTTCGCACGGCTTGGCCCTCCAACGCGTTGGGGGCATACGTAAGCCGCTCATACGTACACTCAACCGGCCCATCGGGTGCTCTGCCATATACTTCTCGTCGGAACGCCTCTAGAATACGCTCGCGCTGCTCATCGCGCCATTGGGCATGCGTCTGAATTCGCTCGCCATTCGGCAACCGCAAGGGGTCAGGAAGCTCGTAGGCCAAGACATTGCACTCTCGTACGTTAATGACTGTCTCGAACAACGTCCCGTCAGCGAGGGGAAGCTCAATCTTCCCACCGCCCTGTGCTATGCGTCGACGGACCAACTCGAAGAAGCGTTGTCGAGTCCTCTCTTGCATGCTTTTCTCCAATGCTCATCCATGGCAGCGATCACGGCATAGGTGTGGTGAGTTGGCTCAAGCAGTTTCGGGTCAGCAGGAAGCGACGTACAATGTACCCTGAACGCTCGCGACCATGATACACGCCATCAAATGGGTTGACAATTCAGTCCAAGCCATGTACAATGTGGCCTAATTATTTTTTCCTTTTGATTAAATAATCCTAAGCCGTTCAGTCTGCCTATGTCGATCCGCGAAAGCCTTTTGGGTGGTAACAGCAGCACTCTCAAGTCACATAATGTGAGGGCTGTCTTGCTGATGCTGCTCAAGCACAAGACCATCTCCCGTGTTCGCCTGGCTGAATTGACGGGCCTCTCGGCGACAACCATCACCAATCTGGTGACCGATCTCTTAGATCAGGGCATCGTCACTGAAGAGGGTACGAAACAGCCGGGGCCTCGCCGAAAGGTTGGTCGCCCTCGCACCGCACTGCGGCTGGCGCCAGAAGCCCGGCACGCGGTTGGCGTTCACATCGGCGTCAGCAGAGTGCGGGTCGCAGTGACCGATCTCTACGCGCGTCCTCTGAATTTCCTATCGCTGGCGCACCTCGGCGACAAAACCCCCTCAGAAGCCTTGAACGAGACGGTTTCGTTGATCGAGGAAGCCATCATTCAGAGCGGTGTGGATCCCGAGCGCGTGGTAGGGGTATGTGTGGGCGCCTCCGGCCTGGTCAATACGAACACCGGCGTCAATGTGTTCGCACCCAACCTAGGGTGGCACGATGTCCCGATACGAGAGTGGCTTGCCGAGCGTTTGGGGCTGCCAATCTGCGTGGATAATAACGTCCGGGCAATGGTCTTGGGCGAGGCTCTCTTTGGCGCCGGGCAAGGCGTCGGCGCACTGGCCTTTGTCTACACGCGTGTCGGAGTAGGGGCAGGGTTCGTGGTAGATGGACAGTTATATCGGGGTAGCGCTGCGGGGGCCGGCGAGATCGGACATATGACCCTCATCCCCGATGGAGGGGAGGCCTGTCGCTGTGGCAACACCGGCTGTCTGGAGACCCTTGTCTCGGAACCTGTCATCGTGCGCCTGGCGGAACAGCTGGCCCAACAGGACAGGGAGGGGATCTTGGCAACCAGCCTGGAACAAGGTGAGGGAACACCCATCGAACGCGTTTTCGAGGCAGCGCGCACGGGCGACACAGCCACGCTTGACATGCTCAGTGAAAGAGCTCGCTATATGGGGATTGCTCTGGCCAACCTAGTCAACGTCCTGAACCCGGAACTGATCGTGTTGGGGGGGATTTTCGCCCAGGGCCAGGATCTGCTGTTGCCGGTTGTAGAGAAGACAATGCGCCAACGCGCTTTTGCCAAGCTAGGTGAACGCGTGCAGCTACAGGCCACAAGCTTCGGCCAGCAGGCCGGCGTCGTTGGGGCCGCTGCTCTGGCCTTGAGCACCTTTTTCATTCAAGCAACATGACGATGTATACGAGGTGACGACATGACACAACCAGCCATAAGAAAGAGAAACGAAAAAAGCGGCCCGGGGACGGGCTTGGCGGCTGAAGCGACATCAACCGCCGTGCGAGTGGGCCTGGTCCCACTTGCCCGTACAACGTTTGATAGTGAACTTGCAGACCGCGCTGTGACTCACGTGCGCTCCCAGTTGGAGAAGGCCGGCTTTGCACTCGAAGGGCCAGGATCTCTGGTCACCACTGTGGACGCGGCCCAGGGCGTTGCGAAAGACCTGGCAGACGATCCGCCAGACTTGTTGCTCGTCTTGCAGGCTACCTTCGCCGATAGCACAATGGTGACGAGCTTGGCAGAGGCAGTGGATGCGCCACTTCTTATGTGGGCAATTCCGGAAGCGCGCACCGGGGGGCGATTGCGCCTCAACTCGCTCTGTGGCATCAACCTGGGCGCCCACGCGCTGAAGCGCGCCGGACATCACTATGACTATCTCTACGCCGAGCCGGGGGACCCCGACGCGATGGAAAAGGTTCGCACACTCGCCCTCGCCAGCCACGTCCGGCGTATGTTGCGTCACGCACGGATCGGGCGGATCGGCGAACATCCTAGTGGGTTCGACAGCTGCAAGCTCGATAGCGATGCTTTGAGAAGCCTCTTCGGCGGCCTGGAGGTCGTTCAAATCGACCTGAGCACCGTGTTCCAAAGCGCACAGGCGGTAGATCCGCGAGAGGTAGACGCCACCTTGCAGGACCTGACCCGCCGGCTAGAGGACTTGGATCAACTGGACCAGAGCTCTCTGCGCGGAACGTTGGCCGCCTACCTGGCTATGCAGCGGCTGGCAGAAGAGGAGCAGTTGGACGGGCTGGCCGTACGCTGCTGGCCCGAGTTCTTCACCGAGTTGGGATGCGCTGCCTGTGGCGCCATGTCCATGCTAAGCGACGAGCTAACACCGTGCAGTTGCGAAGCAGACGTCAATGGGACGATCACGCAGCTCATTCTCCAATGGCTCAGCGGCACGAAGGAAGCGCAGCGGCTTCCTGCCTTTGGGGCCGACCTGGTGTCTGTGGACATGGACGAGGACATCGCCGTGCTGTGGCATTGCGGGCTGGCTCCCCTCTCCATGGCCGATCCTTCCGTGCCTCCCAAGGGCACGATTCATTCGAACCGTGAACTGCCGTTGTTGATGGAGTTTCCGCTCAAGCCAGGGCGGGTCACCATAGCCCGCTTGAGTGAAGCCACCGGCGGCTACCGCCTGGTTGTCGGAGAGGGTGAGATGGTGCAGTCGCCGTTGAGCTTCTCTGGCACATCAGGCACCCTGCGCTTTGATCGGCCAGCCCGTGAAGTCCTCGACGTGATACTGCAAGAAGGTCTGGAGCATCATATTTCCCTTACGTATGGGAGTGTCGCACCAGCCCTGCTGGCTTTGAGCGAGATGTTGGACCTGCCGGTACTGCGTCTCTGAGAGCAGACATAGGAATCGCGTCCGGCAAAGAAGCAGCTCACAAGGTCGGGGCACTCCTGAGAGCATACGTGACCAGATTAGGAGGATGATTGTGGAAGCTCAAGCGTTAGAAGCACTTCAGGAAAAGGCGAAGCATATTCGGAAGCTGACCATCGACAGCATCGGCTACCTGGGCGTGGGACACGTCGGCGGCTCGATGTCGGTGGTCGAAGTCTTGACGCTACTGTATTACAGGCACATGAACGTTGACCCGGCCCATCCCAGGAAGCGCGATCGAGATCAGTTGGTGATGTCCAAGGGCCACGCCGGGCCTACGCTGTACAGCATTCTAGCCGACAAAGGCTTCTTCCCCATGGACTGGCTGCATACCCTGAACAAAGGGGGAACCAACCTTCCCAGCCATTGTGACAGGACCAAGACGCCGGGCATTGATATGACCACGGGGTCCCTGGGCCAAGGACTTTCGGCCGCCGTGGGTATCGCCCTGGGCAATCGCCTGGACAGCATCGACAGCACAGTATACTGCATCCTTGGCGATGGCGAGAGCAATGAAGGTCAAGTCTGGGAGGCCGGCATGGCCGCCGCCCAGTTTGCCCTGAGCAACCTGATCGCCTTCACCGACTACAATAAGATGCAGATCGATGGCTACACGCACGACGTGATGGAGATTGAGGACCTCACTGCCAAGTGGGCGTCCTTTGGCTGGTCTGTGCAAAGGGTCAATGGGCACAGCTTCGAGGAAATCGACCAAGCCATTGAGCGAGCCAAGACGAATACCTCTGGCCCGTCTATGATCGTCCTGGACACAATAAAGGGCAAGGATATCTTCTTCGCGGAGGGCAAGCTAAGCAATCACAACATGCCCGTCGACTATGAAGAGGCTCTGGAAGCTATGGCCAGGCTGGACGGGTGCGGATGAGGCCGCTTCGCTTCATGAGGGGAACGAGAATGACAGAAAGACAGCAACTAGAGATGCGGGCGGTCTACGCCCAGGCCCTGATTCGGCTGGCCGAGAAAGACAGAAACATCGTGCTCTTGGAGGCCGACTTGATGAGAGCCAGCGGAACCAGACCCTTCAAGGAGGCATTTCCCGAAAGGGTCTTCAACGTCGGCGTGGCGGAAGCCAACATGGTCGGCGTGGCGGCCGGACTGTCCGCCACAGGCAAGATTCCCTTTGCCAACACCTTTGCCTGTTTTGCCGCCCGGCGAACCTTCGACCAGTTCTTCATCTCGGCCAACTACGCCCGACTCAACGTCAAGCTGGTGGGCAGCGACCCCGGTGTGACCGCGGCCTACAACGGAGGGACTCACATGCCCTTTGAGGACGTGGGCCTGATGCGCAACATCCCCGAGTTGGTCGTTTTCGAGCCATGCGACCCCGTCTCCCTGGACAAGCTGGTGGAGCAAGGGGCCTATCATCAGGGCTGCACCTATATGCGGCTGCACAGAAAGCTGGCTCCAGTGATCTACGACGATGGCGTGGACGTCAAATTGGGCAAGGGCAACGTCCTAAGAGAGGGAGACGACGTTGCCTTGATCGCCGCCGGCGTGGTGATGGTACCGGAAGCCCTGAAAGCCGCCGAGCACCTGGCAGAAGACGGCGTTTCGGCAGCCGTCATCGACATGCACACCATCAAGCCGATAGACGACGAGCTGGTGCTGAAGGTCGCGGAGAAGACCGGGGCCATCGTCACCTGCGAAAACCATCAGATAGTCAACGGCCTGGGCTCGGCCGTCGCCGAGGTGCTCTCGGAAAACAGGCCCACCCTGATGAAGCGTGTCGGCGTCAACGACGAATTCGGCGAGGTGGGAACGTTGGACTACCTCAAGAGACGATTCGGGTTGACGGCGGAGACTATTCACCGGCAAGCCATGGCGCTCCTGGAGGCATAGGACAGGCCCAGCGCTCGTAGCGCTGCCA
>CAYQZG010000054.1:0-4335 GCA_964421785.1 uncultured Anaerolineales bacterium | reverse complement strand
GTTAGTGCGAGGCACCTGACCCAGCGCTCGTAGCGCTGCCAACCTATCACAGAAGGAGATCTATCATGGCGCACAAACTGCGACTGGCTATCGCGTCCGATCTATCCGGCTTCCCGCTTAAACAAGCCATCGTGGAACACCTGAGGGAGCGAGAAGACATCGAGATCCTCGACTTTGGGATTGAGTCGGAGGACGAGCCCAGACCCTACGTCGAGCAGGCCCCCAAGGTCGCTCAGGCTATCCAGGACGGCGAGGCCGAAAGGGGCGTCCTGATCTGTGGAACCGGTCAGGGCATGGCCATCGTGGCCAATAAGCACAAGGGCATCTATGCCTGCGTGGTCGACGGCGTCTTTGCCGGGGAACGGGCCAAGATCATCAACAACGCCAACGTCATCACGCTGGGCGGCTGGATCACCGCCCCTTTCCTGGGTACGCAAATCGTTGACGCCTGGCTGAGCGTGGAGTTCACTCAGAAGATGGCGTTCAAGAAGGATTTCTTGACCGCCTCCTTCAATCAGGTGAGGACGTTGGAAGAAGAGATGTTCAAGTGAAAGGCAGAGCGGCTGCAGAGCAGGATGCAAGAGGCAGGTAGGAGATAGAGCAATGAAGAGACCGAAAATCGTATACATCGGAGCTGGGAGTGCGGTCTTTGGACTGAAGGTGCTCTCCACCATCTTCCGATCCGAGCGGCTCGTGGGCGCCGAACTGGGTCTGGTCGACATCGACGAGCCGAACCTGGAGACGATGACGCGCCTAGCCGAGGTCATGAATCGAGAATGGGGCGCACAGATCAGCGTTCAGAGCACCACCCAGCGTCGTGAGGCCTTGCCCGGGGCCGACTTCGTCATCGTCTCGGTGCAGGTTGGCCCCCGCGAAGAGGTGTGGGAAAAGGATTGGCGCATCCCGTTCATGCACGGCGTACGCCAACCCTACGCCGAAAACAGCGGCCCAGGTGCATTTGCCCACACCGCTCGCAACTTGCCACTGGTGGTCGACATCGCCCGTGACATGGAGGACCTTTGCCCTGACGCCTGGTACCTGAACTTCACGAACCCTCTCATTCGCCTGACCTGGGCGGTTCACCGCTACAGCCAGATCAAGGTCGTAGGTCTGTGTCATCAGCTGTTGTGGGGCTACGCGATGGCCATGGCCGTGCTCGCAGATCGTTACGGCGTGTCCATCCCGGAGGGCTTCAACGTTCACACCAACTATGATAACGAGCCCTATCTGGGACCGGTCATCGACGCTGGCTATGAACATCTCGACGTCAAAGCGGCCGGGATCAATCACTTTTCCTGGGTCTACGACATTCGCGACCGAAAGACCGGGGAAGATCTCTACCCAATCCTGCGTCAGCGCTGGCTCAATGACTATCGGAAGGACTTCGAGCCGCTCTCACGTGAGCTGTTTGAGATTTTTGGTCTGATGCCCACGGCGGGTGACGCGCATATTTGTGAGTTTCTGCCCTGGACCCACGATCCCATCACCAAACCCTGGGAAAAATACCACCTGACGCTGCAGAGCTTCGAGGGCAACCGCCGGCGCCGCGCCGATCGGCGGGCTATCGCCGAGGAGATCGTCCGGGGCGAGCGATCAGTTGAGGAACTGAGAGGGCTTCGCAGCGAAAGCATCCCTGAGATTGTCGAGGGGATCACCTTCAACGACAATGCCTATCATCACCAGCTCAACCTGCCCAACAACGGCCTGATTCCCAATCTACCGGACGACGCTATCGTGGAGGTCCCGGGCATCATCTCCGGCCTGGGTATGCGTGGCCTGAATATGGCTCCGCTTCCCGAACCTATCGCAGAGTTGTGCCGTCGCGAGCTAGCCTACAGCTCGTTGGTGGTGGATGCCTGCTACCACGGCGATAAAGACATGGCTTTGCAGGCGTTACTGCTCGACCCGATGATAAACGACGTTGAGCGGGCTCGGGCCATTCTGGACAACTTCATGGTGGAATTTGACGAATATTTACCTCAGTTTACGGGCTAGCCCTAGCGCATGGACTGCGGAAGGAAGTCGCTTCAGCTGCCAAGCCCGGGACGGGACGCGCCGCGGCGCGTCCCCGAACCCTTCCCTTTCTTACCATTAAGGAGAGAGCAATGAGGAATCTGAACGCGGCAGTCGTCGGCACGGGCTTCATGGGATCGGCTCACACGGAGGCCCTGCATCGCTTGGGGATCGACGTCGTGGGCATACTGGGATCGTCCCCAGAGAAATCATTGAAGGCTGCCCAGGAGTTGGGCATACTCAAGGGGTATGAGACCTATAGCGATCTGCTGGCAGATGCAGATGTCGATGTGGTCCACATAACCACGCCGAACCATCTCCATTTTCCCCAGTCGAAGGCGGCGTTGGAAGCCGGCAAGCACGTGCTGTGTGAGAAGCCTCTGGCGATGACCTCAAAGGAGACTAACGAGCTGGTCATGCTGGCCGAGGAGACAGGATTGGTCGCCGGCGTGAACTACAATCTTCGCTTCTACCCGCTCAACCTCGAAGCCCGTGACATTGTCCGGCGCGGGGACCTGGGCGAGGTCTTTTCGATAGCCGGCAGCTACGTGCAGGACTGGTTGCTGTACCCCACCGACTACAACTGGCGGGTGCTACCCGAAAAGGGCGGCAAGCTTCGGGCCATAGCCGATATCGGCACCCATTGGCTCGATCTGACGCAGACGATCACCGGGCTGAAGGTGACGTCTCTGTTTGCCGATCTGCAGACCGTTCACGCCACGCGGCAGCGCCCCCACGGCGAGGTTGAGACGTTCTCCGGGAAAGCTCAGGAGATAGAAGTCAGCGAGACCATCGACGTCGCGACCGAGGACGCCGGTGCCGTCCTGCTTCGCTTCGAGAACGGCGCTCACGGCTCCCTGTGGGTCTCCCAGATCACAGCAGGCCGCAAGAACGCTCTCCGCTACGAGATCTCCGGCTCTAAGCGCGCCATCGCTTGGGACAGTTCAATGCCCAATGAGCTGTGGAACGGCTACCGGGACCAAGCCAACCAGCTCCTCCATCGGGACCCTGCCCTCCTGTCGGAGACGGCTCGTGCGTACGCTTCCTATCCGGGCGGTCACAATGAGGGGTACGACGACACCTTCAAGCAGTGCTTCACCGCCTTCTACGGTCGCTGCGTCGACCCGGACTACATCGCCGCCGGGGATAGGTCGGCGCCCGAGCCGTTCGCCACATTCCTCGACGGTCACGAGGAGATCCTGCTCTGCGAGGCGATCCTTGAGAGCCATCAGAAGCAGCGATGGGTCGACGTGGGCTGAACACGACTGCCTCCATGTGCACAAATCTCCTCATTATGTTCACGGTACCCGCGCACCGCGCCCCGCGGTAAACAGACGATACCATGCCTCTCGCGTCAACGTCAGATCGTCCGCCTGACAGGCATCCGCGATGCGCGTTGGATTCGTGGTGCCGATGATGGGCTGTATGCCGGCGGGATGTCTGAGCAGCCAGGCGATCAAGATCGCTTCCTTGCTCACGTTCCGCTCCGCAGCCAGTTCTGCGACGACGTCCACCGTCTCCTCGAGCCGCGCATTGGGTGGTGTGATCGGTTTGCCGGAGACGCGGCCTCCCGCCAATGGGCTCCACGCCTGAATCGTGATACCCTCCATCCGGCAGAATTCCAGCGTGCCCTCACTGCGCGATATCACGCCCAGATCATCGCGGTTGAACGCGATACCGTCGTTGATGAGCTGGTTGTGCACCACGCTCAACTCGACCTGATTGACGATCAACGGCCGTTCGACACAGGTTCGGAGCAGCTTGATCTGGGCTGCTGTATGGTTGCTGACCCCAAACCAACGCACTTTGCCAGCACGATGAAGCTGGTCAAAGGCACACGCTACCTCTTCCGGCTCGACCAACGCATCGGGTCGGTGCAGCAGCAGGATGTCGACGTAGTCCGTCTTGAGCCGTCTCAGGCTTCCCTCGACCGAGCGTATGATATGCTCGTGGCTGAAATCGTAGCGCCCTGGCGACGTGGGCTCAGGATCGCCCGGAAAACGGACCCCGCACTTCGTCTGCAAGACGATCCGGTCGCGGAGGCCAGGCGCACGCACCCACAACGCGGAGAAGACCTCCTCCCGCTCACCCAGCCCGTAGATGTCGGCGTGATCGAAAAGGTTGATTCCTTGATCCAGTGCCGCGTGCACCGTCCGCATGGCTTCCTCGCGGTCTTCACTCAGGCGCATGCAACCCAGGGCAATCCGCGATGCCTCCAACGTTGAGGTCCCGAGTCTGATCTGTTTCATAATCCCCTGCCCTCCCTAGTACTACAACCTCATTTCCGGCAAGAGACTTCCGAAGTCTGCACGACAATGCTAG
>CAYQZG010000053.1:0-24841 GCA_964421785.1 uncultured Anaerolineales bacterium | reverse complement strand
CGTCCCGGGGGCGCCCCATGCAAAAGACCGTCACCATCCGGTACAATAATAACAGCTCGCGCTCAAGAAAACATCCCTCCGATGAGGGATTCACCACCTGGTCATCTGACCAGGTATGGACGAGGGCGGATGGCCCGCCCCCGTCCCCGACTGCACGGCCCGATTCAGGAGGCAACGTCCACGATCTCCCAGTTGCCGTCGATCCGCTCCAGGGTCACCACGCGCTCGCTCGGCTCGGTGTTGCCGCCCCAGAACATCTCCACCGTCACCCGGGCCCCGTCGCCCACCAGCTCGGCCTCGCCCACGGCCACCCTCTCCGGCACGTCCTGCGCCAGCAGGATGGGATCGAAAGCGCCCTTATCGAAGGAGGCCACAGCCTCGTCGACCGCCGCCACGAACGTCTCGCTCAGCTCCGGGCAGTCGCGGTAGAAGCCGTCCGCCAGCGGGTTCCGCATCGCGCCACCGTCGTTCTCGATGTAGCCCACGTACCGGTTGTAAAAGGACGCCACCACCACGTCCGGGGTCTGATCCACGTCGTCGATCATCCATACGCCATCGATGCGCCTCAGCGTGACCAGGAACACGTGCCCCTCGAAGCTCGTCTCCACCCGCACCTGAGCGGTCTCGCCCGACACCACCGCCTCGCCCACCTCAACGCTCTCCGGCACGTCCTGAGCCAGCAGGAAGGGATCGTATCCCCCGTGCTCGAACGAATCCAGCAGCTGATCCACCTCGGCCACGAAGTCCTCGCTCAGGAACTCACTCGACCGGTAAGCCCGGTCGACCAGGGGATTCCGTCCCGCCTGGAGATCGATGGCCTCCAGGTACCCCTCGTAGAAGCTCGCCACCACCTCTTCCGGAAGCACGTCGTCCGTCACTTCCGCCCGAGCACTGTACAGATTAGCGGGACCGACCACCGCTACAACAGCCAAGCCCGCCAACACCGCCAGCACTGCCAGTCCTAAGCCCAGAATCCGTCTCGTCCTCATCTTGTGTCTCCTTTTCTAGTTTGGATTTTGGAGGGCGGGCCTCCCCCTGCCCTCGACTGTGCTAACAGTATACGCTACGAGCCATGAAGACACATCGGAAAGGAGGATGATACTCTGTTCGTCCATCTGGGGGACCTGCTGCCTGGTCAGGTGTCCAGGCAGCAAAAAAGCCCGGGACTCTTCCCGGGCTTTCAACATATATCTGGCTTGGGGGGGGCTGGGGTAGGCCCACTTGGGCTGCTCTTTCTCGTCTACGGGCTCACGATCTCCCCGTTCCCCCCCTACCGCAGGGTCCTCTCACGGGTTGGCAATGTAGTAGTCGTGCGAGACCTCTTGACCATCGGCCGACCGGATCGTGATGCTCTTGACGATGGGGAACTCCCTGACAACGAACACCAGTGGGTAGTCCCGTTCTGAGGTTTGGAAGGTCTCGACATCGTGACGAATGGTGAACGGGGGGGCGCCGCCCTCGATATGGATCACGATCGTCACCTTGTAGCCGCCTTCCACAGGCTCGACAGCGTCAGCCGACGTGGGATACTCGAAGCTCAGTGTTCCCGCCGACGCCTGCTGATAGGTGAACGTATAGCTATCCTCTGCCACAGCGCCCTCGTATGAAGCAGTCGCCTCCACCGTCAAGTCGCCCGTATATCCGGACGGGATGTCTCCACCATAACTGAAGACATAGGTGGGAATATTGGCGAACTCCCCCAACTCGACGTCGCACCTTCTAACCAATTCAGTGCCGTTCTTATCGATCAGCGCCAAGCAGACCTCAGCGCCGTGGGCCGGCTCATCACCGATTTTCACCCAGCCCGCGACCAATGCATCCTCGCCGGACGAGTAAACGTCCTGGATCGCTTGAATGTCCACCACCAATTGCCCCGTCGGGGCTGCCGTGGTCGGCGGCGCCGTGAGCTCCGCCATGAGCTCTTGGGCTCGCTGCTGATCTGGGGCTATGTCCAAAGCGGCCTGGGCGGCTGCCCGGGCTGCGTCGTCCTCCCCAACGTAGTGATAAGCCCAAGCCATCTCTGCGTAGGCTTCATCGTCGTCGGACTCGAGCTCCACCACCCGCTGATAGGCCTCTATGGCGTCTTCATAGGCCTCCAGGCTCATATGACACTGGCCCAGGCCGCGGTACGCGTCGACGAACGTCGCATTGACGGCGATAGCATCCTCAAAATAGGGAATGGCGTCGGCGTATTGCTCTTGATTGTACCGGAGCGCACCCAGGCCCCAGTGGGCGCCAGCCGACTGCGGATAGAGCTCGATAGCCTTTTCGAAAGCCTCCAAAGCCTGAACCTCGCTGCCCAACTCCAAGTGAGCGGCGGCGACATCGCTGTGTCGAAGGGCGAGACCGGGCTCCGCCAACACCGCCAGTTCGAGCTCGGACCGCACCGCCTCCAGGTCTCCCTCAAGCCAGTGTATCCAGGCCATAGCACGGTGCGCCTCAGCGTGGTCGGGGTCGATCTCCAAAGCCCTCTGGGCGTGGGCTGTGCCCTGCTCGACATCGTCATTGTCCAAGTACGCCTCGGCCAGGAGCGCGTGCGCCTCGGCCGAGTCAGGATCAAGCTCGACGGCCCTCTCCCCGGCGGTCACCGCCTTGTCAAACTGTCCGCTCCAATCGTAGGCCCGGGACAACTGCGCAAAGCCCTCGGCGTTGTCGGGATCGAGTTGCGTGGCGGTGGTGGCCTTCGCCAGCGCGTCCTCGACGATGTCGATCCTCTCCTGGAGACGACCCTGGAAGCTGAGGGCTCGCGCCCAGCGCGCGTAGGCCAGAGCGTTGGTGGGATCGATCTCCACAGCACTCTGATAGGCCGCTGCGGCTGCCTCGAACTCGCTCTCGAGCACTAGCTCGTCCCCCTGGGCGATGAATGATTCCGCCTTTGCAGCCGCAGTCACTGTTGCCGTCGGCGTATCCGTGGGGGGCGGGGTCTCGGTGAGCGGCACAGAGGGCGTGTCCGTCGGCGGCGACGGGGCCGGCGTCGTGGGCAACAGGAGCGGTGGCGTCGGAGAGACGGGCATCGGCGTGGGCGTGGACGTCGGTTCCCGGAGAAAACTGGGAAGTTGCACGGCCCCGCCGGAGCCGGACAGCATCAGGTACGCTCCGGCAGCGAGGCTGCCAAAGCCGAGCAGAAGCAGCACCGCCAAGCCGATCTTCAGAAAGGGTCGCGAAGGCCTCTTGGCATCGCTGTAAAGGGGTGTGGCAGCGGACGCCATCCCCAGAGGAGGAGACGGTGGAGGCGGGGGCACCGCAGGCGGGGGCACCGCAGGTGGCGACGAGGACAAATCATAGCCACAGTTCCCGCAGAAGGCGTTTCCTTCCACAATAGGTGCGCCACATCGAGGACAGACATCTCCATCAGACGCTCCACGCGGTGGCTCCGCCTTCACCCATTCCTCCCCCTCCGAGACGTACCAGCTCCCAGACTCAGCGCCGATGGTCCATCGGCGTCCCCGCCTATCCTCCAGCGTGAGCGCCTCCACCGCCGCCTGAAACGCCTGGTCGTCGAGCAGGCCCTGGGCGTGTAGCCCCCTTAGTTCGTAGTACTTGCCTTCAAGCTCTTCAAAGGTCATGCTCTTCTCCTCATAACGTTTCTGGCGGGCCCGAGGGCTTCTTGGGGCTAGGAAAACGCTCCGGCGCGCCCTCTGGCCTCCCGACCGGCCTTCTGTTGAAGGACTCCTTAGGAGGCTCGGGTGACCACGCGGGCGCAGCAGTTCCTGCCACCGCAGATACACCTGAGGCCGCCTTTCCGGTGCTGAGCACCAAGATCAGCGCCCCGGCCGCACCTAGCATCATCACCCCACCGCCGACCAGGAGGATCACGGGCAGCGGAGACGTCCGAGTGGGCGCTTTGACGCTCTCCCTAATCGTCTTCTGTAAAACCTCGGGCACCTCAGAAGCGTCGGCCGCCTCGAAGTAGTTGCCCTCGGTGAGCTCCGCTAGTTCCCGGAAAGCGGTGACCATAGCGGTGTCGAACTCACCACCCAACGCCACCGCGACAGCCTGGATCACCACGGGGTCGGCCTCCTCGGCCGCTTTCGCCACAGCAGGAGCCGTCTCCCCGTTCCTCCCCGGATCGTGAGGTGGCGCATCGCCCATGAGGATCACCTGCTTGTTCACGTCTTTTCGCCAACCACCAACGGACGTAGAATCGATGGCGCGCATCAACGCTTCGTAGACAGCCTCCGGAGTGTCCCCGCCTCCACTGACAGTGAGGCTATTGATGTTCTCCACAATGGTCGCTTTATCCGTGGAGAACGGGTAATCCTCAAACACAGGGTCATCGCCCCAGTCACGGAAGGCGATGATTGCCACGCGATAGTCCTCGTTGTCCGCAGCCACGGTGTCTACGATGTTCGCCGCAGCCGCCTTGACCTGGTTGATGTCATCACCCATGCTGCTTGTCACATCGATGCAGAAGATGAGATCTAGGGCGCCTGAACCCGCCGGCCCTCCTACGTCTATCACGGTGGGCGTGATATCCACGCCGGCGCCGGCTCCCGGCTTCAACGTATAGCAGAGCTCACATCTGTCGAGCTTCCCATGCCGCTCCATACCGAACTGGTAAGCCCCGGCCGGCAAGAACTTGGGGGCAGCTGGCCCATACAAATCCTGACTCCACGTGAGGCCTCTGATCCACGCCACAGGCCCGGTCAGCGAGCAGCCCACTCGCTCGGTGTGGCCAAAACCACCAAGGGGCAGGAATTGGGTGTCGATCCGCACGTGGACATCGGTTCCGACCCAGCCTGCCGGTATGGCAAAGGGCGTCGAAAAGGGGTTGCCGTCCACGTCCGACCATGCAGCAACACATGTCTCCCCGGCGGGCAGTGACGCTGCCGGTTGCAGATCGTAGCAGAGCTCACAACTGTCGAGCTTGCCGTGCCACTCCATACTGAACTCGTAGGCCCCGGCCAGCAAGGTCCTAGGCGCATCTGGCCCGTACGAATCCCGTTCCCACGTGAGACCTCTCGTCCAAGCGACAGGACCGGTCAGCGAGCAGCCCACTAGATCGGTGTGGCCAACGCCACCAATGGGCAGGAAATCGGTGTCGATCTGCAGGTGGACATCGGTTCCGACCCAGCCCGCCGGTATGGCAAAGGGTGTCGAAAAGGGGTTGCCGTCCACGTCCGACCACGCGCTGACGCACTTCTTCCCTGGGGCAAGATTTGGGTCGGGCGTCGCTGTTGCCTCGGGGACGAGATCGTAGAATAGCTGACAGGTATCGTGCCTTCCGTGCCACTCCATGCTGAGTTCGTAGGACCCGGCCGGCAAGGTCGCGGGAGCTGTGGGACCATAGGCGCCACCCTCCCACGTGATGCCCCTGGTCCACGCCACGGGACCGGTCAGCGAGCAGCCCACCCGATCGGTGTGACCAACGCCACCAATCGTTATCCAGCTGGTGTCCACGCGGAGCCTGACGTTCGTACCCACAAACCCAATGGGTATGGTAAACTCACTCGAATGGGGATTACCGTCCCCATCGGACCACGCGCTGACGTACTTCTCCTCCGGGGTGGGCGTCGCCTGAGCCATTGGCACAGCCCCTGAAGTGCCGCTTGCGGTGGGCACGGCGATGGCCGCCAACCCGATCAAGCCCAGAAAAACCAGCAGAGCGATGACACCAACTCTAGTCGTCTTCATCTCAACATCCACCTTTCTCTCGACCACCAAGAGGCCTGTCCAGTCATGACATCGGTGACACAGGCGCTCGACCTGTCCAGGATCAACCCCCCAGCTGTGAAACCTTACTCCTTCATCGGCTCACAGTACAGAACGCCCTGATCAGCGCGTGACATAACGAAGCCGGCTCCCTTGCCTACGGGCTCACGATCTCCCAGCTCCCCTCGGTCGCGACCCCCCAGCCCCAGAGCTGAACGACCTGACCGTCAACCCGACGCACCAGCGCCCGGCTGTCAGACAAGCTCTCGGCGATGGGGCGCTGCCACACGCTGTCGAAGCCCTGCTCCGGCGCCAACGCCCACCCCAAACCATCCCGCACGCCGGGCTGTTCGCGCCAGATCTTGCCGAAGCCCCGTCTCGGCTGATAGAGGCCATCGGGCGGTGTGATCGAGGGGTCACTCTCCGGCTCGCCCTCAGTCCAGGTGTCCTCGTACGCCTCGTAGCTGCCGTCCGCGTAAAGCACCAGAATCAGCCCTGGCTCCGCCCCCTCCAGCCCAACCTGCTCCAGCCAAAGCATGCGCCCACTCTCGAACTGTTGTTCCGCCGCCCAGGTCTGGAGCGGCTCATCCGCCGGGCACTGCTCCAGCCCAGGCTGGAAGAAATAGGCATATTCGCACGGCCACTCGATGGCGATCGACTCGGTCACCTGGTTGCCCTGATCATCGGAGGCCTGCAGCTGCATCTCTGGGTCGCGGAAGTTCGTGCTCTCAAGCTCAACGGTAAGCGTGCCCTCAGGATCCACGTCCCACCACTGGGGGAACCGCATCGACGTGCCGCTGAAGATTCTCACAGCGGTGGCACCGGTGGTGCTCCAGCTGAAGGTCAGCCGTTTGCCCTGCGCCAGATCCTCCACGTCGACGGAGAACAATTGGATACTCAACCCCACAGGCGTGGGTGGGATGGGGGTCTCGGTGGGGGGCTGAGGCGTGTCGGTGGCTTCACGCGTGGGCGTGGGGGACACCGGTGTAGGCGACACGGGCGCGGATGTCTCGGTGGGCGCGGACGTGTCGGTCGGACCGGGCGTTGCGGTCACGGTGGCGGTCGCCGTAGGTATCTCCGTGGCTGGCTCGGGCGTGAGGGTATTGGTTGGCGCGAGTGTCGGGGGTGACGTCACGGTGACGACTGTAGGTGGCACCGTCGTGCCTCCACCAGCTCCCAACAGGCCTTCGCCGGCCGGCCGACCGCGTGAGATCAAGAGGACGCCCCCCACAGCCAAGGCAACCACGGCCAGGACCGCCAGACCCACAAGGCCAGCGATCAGCAGGCCTCGGCTGGCGCCACGCCCCGACGGCGGACCTGCCGCGGGACCCATGGGGCTGGGCGGGGGCGGCGGGCCCGGTACGGCGCCCGGGGTTGCACCCACGGGAGAGCCGCAGACCCCACAGAAGGCCGTCCCAGGTTCTAGCGGCGCTCCGCACTGGGGGCATACGGCCGCGGCCTGCTGTGCCCCGCGGAGCGGCTCTGCCCGCACCCACTCCCCATCCTGGTACACGTACCACTGCCCCGACTCGGCGCCGATGGTCCACCAGCGCCCCTGGGCGTCCTCCAGCTTCAGTTCCGCCACCGCCGCCTGGAAGTCGGCGTCGCTCAGACGGCCCAAGCTATGGGCTTGCCGGAGTTCGTCATATCTGCGTTGAAGACTCTCGAATGACACGTTCTTCCTCCTTCTGCTGGCGACGTGACTCGCCGGCTCCTCAAGACGTGGCACAGAGCCAACCGCCAGCCTTGGCCCAGTCGCTGCCCGGGTTTAGCCGCCCGAGACAACGACGTAGCGGGCCGATCCAGCGCCCGGCGCCCCACGATATGGCGCGCTGACAGGCTACGGAGACGCCGGTGCTCCTTCCACGCCGATGTCGTCACAATACACGGGAGAGACGTTCCCTTCGGCATCACGGTACTGCACGCTTACGTAAAAGCCGACCCAGTTGATGTCCACCTCCACAGGGAATGATCCGTAAGGCTCGAACGGCTCCCACTCAGCCTGGTCCATTTCAGACTCCGAGTAACATCTGTACCCTTTAAGTACCCGCATCGCTTCTACCTCCGCCGATGGGCTCGATACCTCGAAATCCACGCAGACCGAGATGGTGGTGCCCGCGATGCCTCCTACGCAGCACCCGCCCTCGATCGCCACGGAACCCGAGACGGTCGACGGCGTGGTTGTCGGCGCCGGGGCAGTCTGGACCGCCGGCACCGAGGCCAGCAAAGTCAACAGGATGATAGATCGTGGTGCGCTCATGCTCCCCTCTCTAGCGTCTTGCACGGGACGTTCAGCCGCTGAGCGTCGTCGCCTGTGCAACCGGCCTTGGCTATCTCATCAGTCGCTGGCCACAGCTTGTGCAGAAGGCAAGCCCCTCCTTCACACGAGCGCCGCAGCTGGGACACGTACCTCCAGCGGACGCCCCGTGCGGGGGCTCCGCTCGCACCCACTGTCCTCCTTGGGCGACGTACCACGTTCCCGCTTCGCCACCCAGGGTCCAGAAACGCCCTTGCTCATCCTGTAGCCGCAATTTACCCACCTCGGCCTGGAACTGCTCATCGCTCAGCCGTCCTGCAGCCTGCTTGCCCTTGAGTACGTAGTACCGCCGCTCAAGCTCCTCGAAGCCGCTGTTAGATCTCCCACCGGGGTGGCTCGTGGGGGATGAGGCTTGATACCCACCTTGCCCCGCAAGACGCCGTGGAGGAGGCGCGCTCACGCGCGCGCTCGCCGGCGCCGGCCTGCTCCTCCGCAGCAGCAGGAGCACGAGAAAGCCAAAGGCACCCAGGCCGGCCAGGCCGCCCACGCCGAAGAGGATGTAGTGTAGTGGGAACGGTGCCTCGGCGGCGTCCACCTCGACCCGGGCGGCCTCGGCATAGGTGCTATCGGGGTAGTTCGCTGCCACCTTCTCCAGCTCCGCCCTCGCCGTCTCAGCGTCGCCCCTATCACCATAGATTGAAGCGATACACGTCTGCGCGTAGGCCGCGTGCTCCGAGTCGGGATACGCATCAGCGAGCCGCTGGTAGCTCTCGAGCGCCTGCTCTTCGTGGTCCAGTCGGTAGAGGTTCCCGGCCAAGGCGTTGAGGGCGCCAGGAGCGCGATCACCATCAGGATAGCCATAGGCAGCCGCGTAGAAGGCGAACGTCGCGTCCTCGTATCGCTCCATGCGGATGTAGCATCGGCCGATCATATACTGAGCATCGTCCGCCAGGTCGCTGGTCGGGTAGAGCGCCATCAGCTCCTCGCAGGTGGCGACGGCCTCCTCATACTCGCCCCACTCAAACTGACCCCGGGCCTCGTCGTAGAGCCCCCGAGCTGGATCCTGGGCGAGGATAACACCGCCGCCCAGTAACATCGCGACCATGGCCGTCACGACCACCGCGACGAGCTGGAGGCTTTCATCCACTCTCTTCATTCTGTTCATCACCCCGAATCCTCCTAAGGCCCCACGTAGCCGATGTGCTCTCCCCAGGAGAGCACCGAAACGTCGATGGTCTGCCCCTGCTGCGCCGGCAGGTCGATCTCGGGAGGGTTGTGCGTCTTAAGCCAATTGTTGACGGTCGAATAGCGCTCTTTCTTCTCCACGGTCACCCAGAAGCGGCCCGACAAGCCGCCCACGGGTAAGCGATACGTGCCCGATGCGTCCGTCTTAGCGGTGGCGAATACCCGACCGTATCTCTTGAGCGCCACATCCGCGTCACCCACAGGATTGCCGTGATGCGTCACGCGGCCCTGGATGGCGATCCCTTGTGGGCTAAGCTGACAGGCCAGACCCTGGACGGTGTACGTCTGGCCAGGACTGACGGGGCTCGTGAACGGAGCCGGCGTGCAGGTCCATCCGTAGCCTGGCTTGGCGGAAAGCCCGGCCCCTTGGGGCGAGAAGAGCCAGCTGTCTGAGGTCTTGAACTGGGCCGGGGCCTTGAAGATAAAGGCCCCCCGGGCATTGGTGAAGGCGGGACCAACCTGACGGGTCTTTCCACCTTCAGAAGCGCTTACCGTGATGTCGAGCCCGGATCGTGGGGATATGGCGCTGCCATTCTCGTCCAGGAACGCCACCGTCCCCTGGAAGGTAATCGGCGGCTCCCGGCTCACAACGATCTCGGGAGAGACGCCCGTCAACCCGCCGGCTCTGGCCATGACCCTCACCGTCCCGTCGTCCGGCCCAGCCGTGAAGAGACAGCGGCTCCCGCTCTGCTCGCTGACCCGTCCTAGGTTCGGGTCCTGCACCTTCCACTCCTCAACGGTGACTGAGCGTCTATTCCCCGCGGCGTCCTCGGCCCACGCTCCCAACCTCATCTCTTCCCCGACCTCCATCAGTATCGGGCCGCTATCCGCCGGTTTGTCGACGCGCCGGACGACAACGCGCGCGATGGGACCAGAGGGCAGCCCCGGGTCGCTTGAGGGCGGCCCTGCGTCCGGTGGCGGGGCCGCTGCCCCCAGAACGGGCACTTTGACACACACCTGTGCCGTCATCGGGCCTACAAATCCCCCGCACATGCAGGACAGGGCGTACGAGCCAGGCTCAAGGACCAGACTGCCAAACGGCTCACGATCAACCACCTGATAGACGATCTCACGTCCTCGGGCGATGCTGAAGTCCTCGGCAGATGCGGTAACCTCGATCTCCTGTGGTCGGGCGCCGCCGATGGTGAACTCACCATGCGTGAACTCGCTGCCATTGACGATACTGCACTTGGCCGATGCGCAGACGGTCTCCCATTCCAGCAGTTGACATCCATCCTCGCCCACGTCCACGCCGGGCGGCGTGTCCGGGCAGAAATCGTCGTCGTCCGCCACTCCGTCGTCGTCCGCGTCGCCGACCTCATCAGGTCCGTCATCCTCGTCAGCGTCCGAGCCGCCAACCGGGCACCCGTCCTCGCCCACCTCCACCCCGGTAGCGGTCCCGGGGCACTGATCGTCGCCGTCCGGCACCCCGTCACCGTCGGTGTCCAGTGCTCCCTCATCGGGGTCCGACACACCTGGCTCCCCGCTGACGCGCAAGGCTACGCTGGTCTCGGCGAATCCCGGAGCCGATGCCGCAATGACGGCTGTGCAACCCACCTCGGCATCCATAGGAGCTCGCACGTCGAGCGAATCCCCCAGCTTCAACGACTCGGGCACCGACACGCAGCTTGGATCGGATGTCGAGAGCGTGACCGTGGGCCGATCGACTAGGTCCCCTCCGATCCAGGATAACTGTGCATACAGATTCAGATTCTCACCGCGTGACAAGCTCCAGCCACTAGGACATCCCCAAGGACACTCGATGATGAGCCGTTTGGAGACTCTACCAGAGACAATGACGCCACGGAACTCGAAGGCATCGTCTGAGAACTCGTCTGAGGTGAACCAGCCCTCCGCCACCTGAAGATGAAGCACCACGGACGAGCCAATGAGATCCCGCCAATCCCCGGCCCAGTCGGCCGGAGACTGTAGTTGGATGGTGTTAACCTGGTAGCTAGGACGGACGTCGACCTGGAGATACCCGGTAATGACACCTCCGCTGGAAACCCACCGATGAGAGCCGGAATCAGAAGAACTATACTGGCTCCAACCGTGATGCACCGTGTCGAAACGGCTGGCGAACCTCTCTCCCACAAAGACGCTGTCCAGACCACCGGTAGGGCCTGCATAAACGTCTATTTTGAGCGCGTCCACATTGGCCATCAACTCCTGGAACGTGGCGTCATCCACTCCGAACGCCTCAGCCGTGAGGGGAACCGTGACCTTCTCCCACGTATTCGCTTCGGCAGGAGGGTCGTAGAACGCGTACGCAGAATAATCGTACGTTGCTTGTCCCGAGCTCTCCTGAGACGAGATCAGCAACAGTAGAACGACCAGGAGAACAACACCCTTCCACCACCGGATGCTGCCATTCATCATCACACCACCTCTCCATCCTCTTCCACGGATGCCGCTTGCACGATTTGAGCGAAGCCGTTGAGATCAGGGGCTGAGCAACGCAGGGCACGTGCCCTGCATCCAGCCACCAGGCAAGCGACCCGGATCGCTGCCCAGCCTACTCGCTCCATGTCAGTAGCCCAGCGGAGCTGGGCCGTCTGCTCACGCACAACCAAGGCTCTACCGAAAAAAAGGGGGGGCTCTGAGCCCCGTCTCGGGGCGACTAGGCGGTGACCGCCCAGGTGGTGCCCACCCGTGACCCGGGGACAGGCTCGCGATCTTCTTTCAGGAGACCCAACCAAGCTGCTTCTCAATAGCCGCCACAACGATCCGGCGATAGGCGTGCGAGACGCGTATCGCATCCATGCACAGATGCTGCCAGGGTCACCGAACTATACCCCGGTACAAACCAGCTGTCAACAAGAGGTAGGTCGCCATCCTTGGCGAAAATAGGCCACCAACAGAAGCTCGTTCCCTCATTTGACACCCACACCGCCATCTGCTATAGTCCTTCGATTCCGACAGGCCTCACGCAAACGCGCCCTCACCCACCACGCCGGCCGACCATCCCCGCGGCCCAAAGTGCGGCAACGCAGGGGGCGCAAGTTGCTGGCGAGCAACTCCGTTCGCTGGCAGAAGGAGGATGGCGGATAACTGATGGGACTGACACGGCAGACGGATCAAGCAGATCCAAAGGGAAGCTGAAGGAGGTATTGTGGTTCGTTCTGGAGATGCATACAACCGGATCCAGGATTCACAGGGGCGCTGGTGGTATCAGGACCCCGCGACGGGCACCTGGTCGATCTGGAACGGGCAGGCCTGGCAGCCTGCGCCTGGCGCTGCACCGGACGTCGCTCCCCCTGCACCCCCTGCAGTTCGCAGAGCCTCTGCGCGCCCCGGGCGACAAGGGAGTGGCTCATGCCTGTTCACCGTCGTGACACTGGTCGTCCTGGGGTTGCTGATCGTGGGCGGCATCTCGCTGGTGGCTCTCGGTGTCCTCCCCGGGCAACAGATCCCAGTGAGTCAGGCGGATTCCACGGGTGAGCCAGGCCCACCCGAAATCCTTACGAAGGGTGGAGGCGGGCTGCTGGCTGCGATCCTTGGGGTGTTCATGCTCAACGGCGGTTTCAAGGCGATCATCACGCGTCGAGCCGTTGTCGAAGATGATTGGGGGCGACAACGGGAAAAACGCGGCTGCAGCGCCGTTCTCAACGGCCTGGGACAGCTCCTCTTTGGGGTGGTCTTCTTCTCTGGCGGCCTGGGCTTTATGACCGTGGTGCTCTACCAGGAAGTACTGCCCTGGCTTGGTTTCTAGGTGGTCACCCTGGCCTGCCATACTAGCCCATGTGTAGGCCCAAGGGCTAAACAGCGAGCTAGACCATCGACCAGACTGCTTGAGCCTAACTTTCGCCAGAGCTAGGGTTCGACCAGCGACACATCAGTGATCTGCCATTCGCCGCCGATCAGCGCCAGGTCGACCCTGCGCTCGGATGGCGTCGCGTTCCCGCCCCAGTAGAAGTCCACCATCACCGTGGCCCGATCCTCGGCGACCTCCGCCTCGTCCACGCTGAAGCGCTCGGGGATATCCTGAGCCAGCAGAATCGGATCGACCCGGAAGCCGCCCTCCACGACCGCATCAACGTCCTGGATGAACGATTCAGCCAGATAGGGGCTCTCGCGATACTCACGGTCCACCAGCGGGTTCCCTGGGTAGCCAATGTACCAGCGGAAGAACTTGGTCACAACTTCCTCAGGGCCCAGCTCGGGCTCCCGAGATGTCCACGCACAGCCCCCCACGGCCAGCGCCATCGCCAGCATAAGGGCAAAAAAACGCCAGACTTTCATCGCCATCCCCCTCATCAGTCGATCAGACCCTCTTGCAGCGCCAGCGAGGCCGCCTCCGTCCGCGTGTGGACGCCAAGCTTGGAGAGGATGTTGCTCACATGGGTCTTGACCGTCGAATGGCTGATGATCAGCCGCTCGGCGATCTCTGGGTTCGTCGCCCCCTCGACAATCAGGACCAGCACCTCCCGCTCCCGATCCGTCAGATCGTCCCCCAGCCCGGGCCCCCGGCGACGGGCCTGGAAGAGCGCCCAAGCAGCCTCGGGCGCCAGCGTCGGCTCGCCCCGGTGGGCGGCCCGTATGGCGTCCGCCAGGTCGTCGGCGTCGACGTCCTTCAGCAGGTAGCCGATCGCGCCCGCATCGAGCGCCTGCTGGACCAGCTCCTCGTCCTTGAAGCTCGTCAGGGCGATCACGTGCACCTCGGGATCGCGCTCCACCAGCGCCCGCGTCGCCTCCACGCCGTTCATGCGCGGCATCTTTAGATCCATCAGCACCACGTCCGGCCGGACGTGGTCGACAATCGTCAATGCCTGCTCTCCATTGCTGGCCTCCCCGACCAACGTCAGATCGTCGTGAACCAACAAGAACGTGCCCAGGCCGTTGCGCACCATCTGATGGTCATCGACCAGCATCACCCGAATCGTGTCAACCTCTTCCACCCTGCTCCTCCTTCCACACCACGTCCACCTTCGTCCCTCGTCCAGGGTCGCTCTCGATCGTCAGTACCGCCCCGACGCTCTCGGCGCGCTCCCGCATGGTGCTCAGACCGAGGTGACCCGGAGGGATGTCCTGGGGCGCAAAGCCGCGCCCATCGTCGCGGATACAGAGGGCCGCCCCACTCCGCCCCTTATGCACGCTCACCACCACCCGACTGGCCTCGGCGTGTTTCACCACGTTGTTGAGCGCCTCCTGCACGATGCGGTATAGGGCCACCTTGACGTCGGCCGGAGGCGAGACCATCCGCTCCACGTCCAACACGACCTCCAGCTGCGCTCGCCCGGCGACCGCCTTGCCCAGCTGACCGAGGAGCTCATCCAGATTGGTCTCCAGCAGTGCAGCAGGCCGCAACTCCCAGAGCAGCGTTCGCATCTCGGCCATCGCGCCGCGCGTCAGGCGCCGCAGATCCCCAAGACGGCGCCGTCCCTCCTCGGGATCACGCTCCCAGAGGCGGGGGAGCACGTCGGCGATCATGCTGGCGGAGAAGAGGGTCTGACTCACCGCATCGTGAAGCTCCCGGGCCAGCCGATTCCGCTCCGCCGCTGCCGCCGCGACCTCGGCATGCTCGTACAGGCGTGCGTTCTCCACCGCCACACCTGCCTGCTGCCCCACCGACGCCAAGAGCGATCGCTCCTCCGGCGTGATCGTGCGCGGCGTGCGCGCCGCCAGGTTCAACACGCCGAGGACCTCACCTCGGGCCACCAGGGGCACGCTGATCACCGACTGCAAGCCCTCCTCCCGCAGCAGGGACTTGAGCAGCCCATCGGGGTAGTCGTCGATGGCGCGCACCACCGGCCCCGCCTCATCCACAGCCTGAGCGGCGATGCTGCGCTGCAGCGGCATCTCTCTCACCTGCCCGATGAAGGGAGCGGACAGCCCCTCGTGTGCCATGAGGCTCAGCGTACCTTCGGCGCTCAGACGAAAGGCCGCGCCCGCCTCCATCTCCATCGTCTCCAGCGTCTTCCTGAGCGCCGCGCGCATCACCTCCCCCAGCTCCAGCGAGCGGCTCACCACCGCCGAGACGGCATTGAGCGTCGACAGCTCACGCGTCCGGTCCGCCACCCGCTGCTCCAGGTTGGCATAGGACGCCTGAAGCTCCTCCGCCATGGCGTTGAACTGCTCGGCCAACGTCTCCAGTTCGTCGCCGGTTCGCACGTCGATCGTCTGGCCGAAGTTACCCCCTGCGATCTCCTCAGCCGCTCGCGTCAGCTCGTCGACCGGCCGCGTGATGCGCCGCACCCCCAGCGCCACCAGCGCCACCGGCACAACGATGCCCAGCGCCAGCAGGGCCAGCATGAAGCGGTTGTAGGGACGGACGGCACTGGTCACCTCCGACCATTGCTCCTCCGCTATCAGCCCCCACGAGGTGCGGGGCACGGGGGCGAACCCGACCACCACGTCGCGCCCCTCGACGTCGCGGCCCCGGACCGCTCCCTGCTCCCCGCGCAGCGCCCGCTGCACCGCCACCAACTGGGAGAAGTCCTCACCGATGAAGAAGGTATCTGGGTGAAAGATGACGCGTCCCTCGCCATCCACCAGATAGGCGGTCTCTCGCCGTCCGATATACAGGTTCCAGATGCTCCGGTAGAACACACTGGTCCGCGTCGCCCCTCGCTCCGCGTGGAAAAGCCCCACGATCGTGCCCCGGTTCTCGCCTGTCACATCCACCACGGGATGGGAAAACGCAATGACGTCCATGCCGGCGACCTTGTCGGGGAGCATATCCGTCAAAGGCAGACCCTCCGGCTGTGACATCGCGCGCTCGGCCACAAACTCGGGGAAACGCTCCCCATGCGACGGTGACCGCGTCGACTCGTGGGCCCGATCAGGCACCGCTGCCACCACGGTGCCCTCCGAATCGAGGATCATCACGCCGGCGTCGAAAGCAGCCAGATCGCCACCGGGCCATTCCCCGTCCAGCATGACCTGCAGCTGGTAGAGCGGCTGACCAATGCCGGCCGAAGCGACAAATGCCAGAGGAGGTTCGTAGGCCTCAAGATCCGCCGACAGTTGGCTGGCCAAGAGCTGCGTGCGATCCTGATTCCGCTCGAGCACCAGGTCTTCCGTCACCCGCTGGGAGGCGTAGACAGCCACGCCCCCCACCGCGGCCAGAATGAGGGCCGTGGGAACCAGCACCCAGGCCACCATCTTGGCCCGTAACCCCCCTCGCTCCGTCAGCCATCGGAACATAGATCACCCATCAACGCTCAGAAAACCTGGACCAGGAGCGTCACCCTATCCGGTCGAGATATCTCCTCCAGGTGTGACGTGCCGTCCTATCGGCCTTTCACAGCCCTGACAGGTTTCAGAGCAGTCACCTCGACAGCTACAAGTATACCCTGTTTTCCACCAAACAGACACTTCCGCCCCGCCGGAGAGCCCTGCTACCATGATATGTGAACCATCCGACCGCCGCATCGGCCGGCCGGGTAGTATCCCACCTATCCAGATGACCAGACTGACAGACGTCATCAAACCAGGGCGCGTCCCCATTTGGCGCATCGGGGCAGAGAGGCTATAATCTACTCGCATACGAGACGCCAGCGCATAGAGGCCCTGAACCCAAGAGGAGATAGACGATGCTGCGATTTCTCACAGCCGGCGAATCTCACGGCCCCTGCCTGACCGCCATCATAGAGGGACTGCCGGCCGGCCTTGCGATAGACGTCGAGTCCATCAACCACGATCTGTGCCGCCGCCAGGGCGGCTATGGACGAGGCGGACGGATGGAGATCGAGCGAGACCGCGTTGAGATCCTGGGCGGCGTCGTGTACGGCAGGACGACGGGCGCGCCGGTGGCGATGCGCATCGAGAACAAGGACTGGGCCAACTGGCGCGAGCGCTGGCGCTCCGGCGATCTCCCCCAGCTCAGCGTCCCCCGCCCCGGCCACGCCGACTACGCCGGGATGACCAAGTACCGGTTGGACGACGCGCGCCCCATCTCGGAACGGGCCAGCGCGCGGGAGACGGCGGCTCGCGTGGCCGTCGGCGCCGTGGCCCGCCAGCTGCTCCGGCGCTTCGACGTCGCCGTGCGCAGCTACGTGACCGAGATCGGTGGCGTAGTCGCCGAGCTTCCCGACCTCCCCCAAGAGGAACTCTGGGCCCTGGCCGAGGCGAGCGACCTGCGCTGCCCGGATGAGAGCGCCGCCCAGCAGATGCGGGGACGGATCGATGAGGCGAAGGAAACGGGTGATTCTCTGGGGGGCGTCTTCGTCGTCACCGCCACCGGCCTCCCCGTCGGCCTGGGGAGCCACGTCCACTGGGAGCGGCGCCTTGACGCCCGACTCATCTGGGCCGTCACGTCCATCCCGGCCATCAAGGGCGCGGAGGTCGGTCCCGCCTTCCAGAACGCCCGCCATCCCGGCACCCAGGTCCACGACCAGATCCACCCGGACGGCAAAGGGGGCGTCACGCGCCGCACCAACCGCGCCGGCGGCTTCGAGGGCGGGATGACGAACGGCATGCCCGTCGTCGTGCGGGCGGCGATGAAGCCCATCCCCACCACAGTGACCCCGCTGCGCTCCGTCGACCTGGCCACCAATGAGCCGGCCCAGACCCAGTACCAGCGCTCCGACGTCTGCGCCGTGCCGGCCGCCTCCGTCGTGGGCGAGGCCATGGTCGCCTGGACCCTGGCCGACGCCCTGATGGAGAAGCTAGGCGGCGACAGCGTCGAGGAAATGGAGAGCCACACAACGCTGCTTCGCTCACGCTCAAACCCAGCACCCAGCAAGGAGTAGAACACCATGGCCAAGATGTACCCCACAGTCCTCGACCCCGAGACCCAATCGTCCGCCGAGCGCCGGCCTACGTGCTTTCGAAGTCCTTTGGCTAGTATAGACTTCAGTGATTGTGGCGTGGGAAGAGCCGCGCCCCGGGGGGATTCAGGACTGTGCCAGATATCGCAGTGAATGAGGAGCGGTGCACGCGCTGCGGGGCGTGTGTCGCAGTCTGCAGTGCCAGCCCAGTCTTTGAGCTGGGAGAGGTGGCAGCCGAGGTGGTCCAACCGGAGGAGTGCTGGCTCTGCGGTCACTGCGTGGCCGTCTGCCCGGTGGACGCCGTCCATCACTCGGCGTATCCGCTGGAAGCGTGCCCCGTGATAGAGGCGCCGCCGTCCTATGACGAGCTGGTCACGGCGCTGCGCGAGCGGCGCTCGCTGCGCGTCTTTCGCGACGAACCCGTCCCGCGCGAGGCGGTGCGCCAGCTGGTCGATGTCTCCCGGTGGGCGCCCAGCGCCTCCAACGCCCAGAGGGTCGATTGGATCGCTATGGACGACCCTGTGCAGATCGCCCGTTTGAGCGCAGAGGTGGTGGCGACCCTGGGCAGGGCGGTTCGCCTGCTCCAGAACCGGCTGCTGCGCCCCTTCCTCTACCTGGCGCTGGGCAGGGGCAACCTGGAAGAGGCAATGGAGAGCGCGGAGAAGTTTGAAAGGCTGGCCGAGGCGCACGCCCGCCGCGAGGATCCGATCTTCCACCACGCGCCGGTGGTGCTGATCGCCCACGTCCCTGAGGGGAGGTACTTCGGGCGCGATGACGCAGCCTACGCCGCCTACAACCTGATGCTGGCCGCGGAGCGCCGGGGGTTAGGCACGTGCCACATCGGCTACGTCAACGTCGCTCTGGAGCGGAACCAGGGACTGCAAGGCCTGATGGGGCTGCCGCCCGAGCGGCAGGTCGAGGTCGTCCTGACGCTGGGCTACCCGCGTTTCGAGTTCAGACGCGCCCCCACCCGGCGGCGGATGAAACTGGACTGGAATCCGGCGCACACCTGAAGGGATACGATGATAGAACGTATACAGACAGTACTGCGGAGCATCGAAACGGAAGAGAACGTCCGTATCGTCTACGCCTGTGAATCGGGCAGCCGGGCGTTAGGTAAGAGGAAGGGAGTGGAATGAAGAAAGCACTGATGCTGGCGATGGCAATGGTGGTACTGGTCGCAATGGCAGGCTGTGCCCCTGGCCCAAATCAGTTGGCCGGTTCCCCGGATGAGGAGGGGGAGTTGGCCGGCTTCTGGAAGGGTCTGTGGCACGGGCTCATAACGCCGATCACGTTCATCGTCTCCCTGTTCTCCGACGGGGTCCACATGTATGAGGTGCACAACAACGGGAACTGGTACAACTTCGGATATCTGCTAGGGGTGGTGATCACGTTCGGGGGCGGAGGAGGCGGGGCCGGCCGGCGTTCGCGACGGGACTGAGCCGTCTGTTCAGGAAGCGCGCTTCCCGCTTCATGCTGAGACGGGCAGAGTCGCCGCTCGCAAGCTCTTGTTGTATCGTATACTTAGCTAGCCCCATCGTGGGCGAGGTCAAACGCTACAGGAGGTTTCTATGTTGAAAAAGGTCGTTCCCTACACCGCTTTTCTGCCCGAGACCCTGGCCGTGCTGGCCAGTCCAGGGCTGCTCCTGGTATCGCAAGGCGAGGACGGCGTCCCCAACGCCATGACGATCGGCTGGGGGACGGTGGGCGTCATCTGGGGCAAGGAGGTGTTCACGGTGCTCGTGCGTCCCTCGCGCTATACCTTCACCCGCCTGGCGGAGAGCGATTCGTTCACGGTCAACGTCCCGCCGCCCAGCTTGCACGACCCCGTCACGTTCTGCGGCACGCGCTCGGGGCGCGACTACGACAAGTTCGCCGAGTGCGGCATGACCGCCGAGCCGAGCCGGGCGGTCAGCACGCCGGGCATTGCCGAGTGCCCCATCATCTACGAGTGTGAGATCATCCACACCACCGACGTGGTCAACGCCAGCCTGCATGCTGGGATTGTGGCCGGCTACTATGCGAGTGGGGATCTTCACCGCATCTACCACGGCGAGATCCTGGCCGTGCGAGCTGCCGAGGAGACGCGGGAGGTGTTGGGTCTCGATTAGGCCTTCGTCGTGATGGGCGTCGTCGCCTCGGTGGGAGGTACCACAAGGTGAAGGGTTACAACCGCACGAAGAACACGAAAGGCCGAAAGGCGCACGAGGAACAAGAAAGCGGCGCGGCTTTCCGTTTTCGTGCTCTTCGTTCTCCCGGCCTTTCGTGTTTCAAGCCGTTGTTTCCCCCGAGACCCATCCGACGGCCAGGTCACTTGACCTGAGCACGCTTTCCATACCCGCCGACTATCTGGTTCAGGAAGCCCGGTCTAGCTGAATGTTGAAGACGATCTTGGTGTAGACGTCGAGCGCGAGATAGAGCAGGTTCGCCACCGCGGCGCCTATCAGGCCCAGGCCCGTGGGGGCCAGCGCGAAAACGATCGGGAAGACCGTCCACCCGAAGAGGATGTAGCTGCTCACCCACTCTGCCCCTTTCGTCTTGACCGACAGGACGTTAGCGACGAGCAGGACGTAGGCCACAGAGCTGATGGCGAAGTGGACCCATCGCACAGCTGTCAGATCCCGCGCGGCGAGGAAGCCGGTGCCCATGACGATCGCCGTCAGGTACAGCTGCTCCACCATATCGCCGCCCTGGATGCCTTTCAACTGCGCGATCTCGACCATCAGCAGCGTGCAGCTCAGGCCGTAGAAGAGCCAGCGCGTCCAGAAGATCGGCTGTCCTGCCCCGGTCACCACCGTCAGATCGCCCTGCCACATCAACACGTAGGAGATTAAGGTGATGAAGCTGACCAGAAAGGCCGAGTTGAGGCCGTTCTTCTTCCTGCCGGTGACGTAGAAATACGCGCTTGACCCAACGAAGATCAGCAGACCTGCCAAGAATACGATGTTTAGCATGTTCCCTCCTTGTGGGAAAGTGTAGTGCTTGCCAGTGCGACTATGTCGCCTTGGTGTGATTTCGATGGGACTGCAGCATGTCCTTGATCCTTCTAGCCTCATGTAGCCTGCCACGCTAGCGCGGCAGAAGCACATAGTCTGTTCACAATTATACCCGGTTTCCCGTATTTGTCAAGGCTATGTATATATTTTCATGGGCTGTTTGAAGAGGTTTGACTTTCGTGCTCGGCCATACTATACTGAAGACGGTCTCAGACAGTAGATGAGTATCTCCTCGCCACCGTCAATTGTCTCCACCGAGCAGCTGGCCGTGGGAAGACGGGAAGCTTGTGAGCCTATGCAGCGTCAGCACAGTTTGTCAGAGCGTGGTGAAAGGTAGAGGATGGCCCTATCCGCCGACGTTCGGGAGCACTGGAAAGGTCAGTGGACCTATTGGAGGTTGATGGTCAGGGGCGCCGCCTGGCTGGGCTGGCTGCTGCTGGCCCACGGAGCTGAGGTCCGCCGTTTTCGCCGACCGGCACCTGCAGAGGAGCGCTACCGGCGCCCCACCCGACGGTACGATCTGCCCCCATACGACGAGGGAATGCCGGCCTGTCGCTCGAAACGCCGCTTTCTGCGCCCCACCCGGTACTGCGATTCGCGTGCTCCCGAGGTCATCGCCCTGGCTCACTCGCTGGGCGCCTACCAGAAGAGCGAGGCCGACTTCGCCGAGGCGGCATTCGCGTTCGCCAAGGAGCAGGTCGTGTTCGAGATCGGCCCTATCACCCCCATCGACGAGACGCTGCGCCGGGGCACAGGGTCGTGTTTTGACTGCATCTCGGTGTTCATCGCTCTCTGCCGATGCGCGGGCATCCCGGCGCGGTACAAGCTGTTCACAGGGGATATGATCCAGAACTGGCAAGACGCTATGATCGAGATCGACCCGCTCATGCGAAAGTGGTACGACGCGATCAGCACCTTCATGTTCGAGGGCGAGGGCGAGGCGTACGTGGACGGCGCGTGGCAGGTGGCCCACGTCGGCCCGACAAAAGAGCGCCAGGCGGCCGGCAGCGTCCCGATCACGCGCTTTGGCGAGGACTCGCTGGGGCTCTGGTTTCACGCCAAGCCGGGCACGATCATGCGCGTCGAGTCGATCCCCCCGGGGCTGGCGGCGGGCAGCAGGGCGTTCTTTGCCATCTCCCCAGGCACCGTCGAGCGGGTCAACGTGAGCGTAGGGAAACAGATCGCCAAGGGTCGCAGGATCATCGAGGCCGCAGGTGGCCCGGAGGCCTACGACCGGCAGGCACGCCAGGCAGATCCGGGCTGCACGCAGCAATCTTAGAAACGGGAGGATATTCTCATGGGCAATGGGGGACGAGGCATTAACTGGCTGGCACTCATTCTTAGTTTCATTGGCGCTATATTCGTGGGGCCGGCGTTGGGAGCGGGGTTAGCCCTGCTCGCAGTAGCTGCTCTGTCCATTGCCCTCGGCAATTCCGCTCCCGCCAATGCTGTAGGCACCACGCTGACGCTCGCCCTTTCGATTCTGCTCTTCCTCGGCGCCTGGTGGACCTTCTATAGGCTGGCCAAGCGTATCTTTGAGTGAGGAGGCGAAAGGCGCCGCCTCCTGAATCGAGTGGCAGACGGTGTCCTGAGCGAGGCAAGAGGCAGCTTGGTGCCTCAGATCGGCGCGCGCCGCGGGCGGTACTGAATAGCCTCGGCCAGGTGCGAGGTCTCGATCTCCTCGCTCCCGGCCAGGTCGGCGATGGTGCGCGATAGCTTGAGGATGCGGTGGAAGGCCCGCGCGCTCATCTGTAGTTGCTGCATAGCGGCGCGCACCAGGCTGCGGCCGGCGTCGTCGAGCCTGCAGATCTTCCGTACCTCCCCCGGCCCCATATCGGCGTTGCACGCGATCTCCAAGCCCTCGAAGCGCCGACGCTGCACCTCTCGCGCCCGCTCCACCCGCGCGCGGATGGCCTCCGAGGGCTCCCCCAGCCGGTCGTCCGTCAGCTTGTCATAGTCGACCCGCGGCACCTCGACGTGGATGTCGATGCGGTCAAGAAGGGGACCGGAAATTCGTTTCTGGTAGCGCGTCACCTGGGCGGGACTACAGCTGCATTCCCGCGTCGGGTCGCCGTAGAAGCCGCAGGGGCACGGGTTCATCGCCGCCACCAGCGTGAAGTTGGCCGGGAAGGCGAGCGTGCCGGTGGCGCGGGAGATGACCACGTGGTGGTCCTCCATAGGCTGGCGCAGCACCTCCAGCGTGCGCCGGCTGAACTCGGGCAGCTCGTCGAGGAAGAGAACGCCACGGTGCGCCAGGCTGATCTCGCCCGGCTGGGGCCAGCTGCCGCCGCCCACCAGGCCGGCGTGGCTGATGGTGTGATGGGGCGCGCGGAAGGGGCGGTGGCGGATGAGGGGCGTCTCCGGCGGCAGAAGCCCCAGGATGCTGTAGATCTTGGTCACCTCCAGCGCCTCGTCGACCGTCATCTCCGGCAGGATGGAGGGCATGGAGCGGGCCAGGAGGGTCTTGCCGGCCCCGGGAGGGCCGCTCATCAGCACGTTGTGGGAGCCTGATGCGGCGACCTCCAGGGCGCGCTTGACGTGTTCCTGTCCCTTGATCTCGGCGAAGTCGGTGGCGTAGGGCGGAGGTGGCGCTGCCATGGGGTCGTCGTCGGGATCGTAGGGCGGGATCTCGCGCAACCCCTGCAGGTGCGCGGCCAGCTGGCCCACGCTCTCCACCGGGATCACCTCCAGGTCGTCGATCAGGGCCGCCTCGGCCGCGTCCTCGGCAGGGATGAAGACCCGGGAGAGCCCCTCATCCCGCGCCACGGCCGCCACGGGCAGCATGCCGTCCACGTGGCGCACCGAGCCGTCCAGAGAGAGCTCGCCAATGATCAAGGCGTCCTCAACCGCCTGGGGCCAGGCCTGCTCGGAGGCGATCAGCACCCCCACGGCGATGGGCAGGTCGTAGGCCGGCCCCTCCTTCCGGATGTCCGCTGGAGCCAGGTTGACGGTGATACGTTTGCCCGGGTAGATCAGGCCTGAGTTCTTGATGGCGCTGCGGACGCGCTCCCGCGACTCGCGGACGGCGGCGTCAGGAAGCCCGACGACGGTCAGGCTCGGCATCCCGCGGGACGTATCGACCTCGACCGAGACGAGGACGCCGTCGAGGCCCTGCAGGGCGCAGCTGGTGACATTGGCAAGCATAGATAGCTCCTGAGGATAGTGAATCGGTAGACGGCAAGCTGGCGGCTAGTGTATCATAGGGTAGAGATGTGGGCAAGTCGGGGCGGGGAGGCGCACCGGGCACGGCCAGCGCGTCCCCCAGCACGCTGCGGCTCGTCCCAGAGCATCCGGGAGATGCTTCTCGGTGATACGCTTCAGCCGAGGTGTGCGTGAACAGATCAGACGATGTTGGCTCTGAGTTGAACCTCAGGGAGTAGACTGCGACGGGTCCCATCGGCGAATCATATCGTTTCAGAGAGCGCATGCAGCGCGAGGCCGAGGAGAGGATGCCCACTGAGACGGGCTGTGGGCAATGTGGACAGCCGCAACGGCACGCCTGCCCACATTGCCCACAGCCCCGACGACGACTACGGGGTGGTCCCGTTTTCGATCATCAAGGGGTCCCCTTTTCAATTGACAAAAACACTCGCATCTGCCGGCGCATCCGCTTGACGCCCGTATTCCATCGCTCGATGTAGCGGATGTTGAACAGCCACTGGGCGATCAGCTCGTTGCGCAAGACGTGCTCCTCGCCCAACGTGGCCAGGGTCAGCGGTGGTGGAAGGCGCCCGGGGCTCTGCACCTCGATGCGGTCAGCGAAGATCGAGACTCGCACCTCAGTACCGCGACGCCAGTAGTCGCGGTGCGTCACGGCATTGGTGATCGCCTCTCGAACGGCTGAGTAGGGATACTCCGTGATCTCCCTTCTCTCGAAGCCGACGACCTTGGCCGCTACTCGGGATTGCGTTTGACGAATCGCTCTGCCTCGTCGATCATCTCCGGCAGTGTCCCTCGGCACTCCAGGCGGTCGATGAAGT
>CAYQZG010000052.1:14428-25137 GCA_964421785.1 uncultured Anaerolineales bacterium | reverse complement strand
CGGAGCGCCGTCGTCCCGACGGCACGGTCAGCACGATCTCCAGATCCGGATCCAGAGCCGTAAGGCCCTCCACCAGCCGTCGCGTGTACTGTCCACTGCCGGTGGTCGGACTGTCCCAGAACCAGCCGTTGAGAGCCAGGCGCATCAGGCTTGAGGAAAGGTCAAGTTAGTTTCGCTAGCCACCCGTCTTCTCCATGTCCATCGCTCTATCGCCAAGCTGGCCCCGCCCAGCCAATCGCCTAATACCCGTGCGGATGCGCACGATGCCATGCCCAAGCGTGCGCCACGATCGTCCCCAAGTCCGGATACCGCGGCTCCCACCCCAGCTCCCGGCGTATCTTCTCACTGCTGGCGATCAACACCGAGGGATCCCCCGGCCTACGATCGCCGACCTCCGCCGGGATAGAACGCCCCGTCACCTCGCGGCAGGTCTCAATCACCTCCCTGACGGTGAAGCCGCGCCCGTTGCCCAGATTGTAGGTCCGGCTCCCCTCGTCCAGGGCTTCCAGCGCCAGGATGTGGGCCTGAGCCAGATCGACCACGTGGATGTAGTCTCGCACGCAGGTGCCATCGCGGGTCGGATAGTCGTCGCCGAAGATGACGATCTTATCACGCTGCCCCAACGCCACCTGGAGCGTGATGGGGATCAGATGGGTCTCTGGATCGTGATCCTCTCCACGTTCACCCGTGGGCGCGGCGCCGGCCGCGTTGAAGTACCGCAACGCAGCGTAGCGAAGGCCGTAGATTCGATCCAGCCAATGAAGCATTCGTTCCAGAATGCGCTTGGATTCCCCGTAGGGACTGCCGGGCACGATCTGCTCCTCCTCGTCGACGGGGATCACCTCGGGCTCGTCGAAGAGATTGGCCGTGGAGGAGAGAATGAAACGACGCACGCCGTGGTCAACCGCCTCGCGCATAAGATTCAGGCCGTTGGTGACGTTGTCGCCCAGGTACATGAACGGCTGCTCCATCGACTCGCCCACGAGGGTATAAGAGGCAAAGTGCATCACCGCGTCGACGTCGTGTCGCTCGAAGACAGCTCCGATATCGCGTCGACGGGCCAAATCCCCCTTGATGAACTGGGCTTGGGGATGAACGGCGGCCTCGTGACCGCAGGAGAGGTTGTCGAAGACGACGACGTCCCGGCCCTGTTTGATCAACTCTTCCGTGACGATACTGCCGATATAGCCTGCGCCACCGGTGACCAGAATGCTCATGGGCGTGCCTCCTCAGTGGATGGTAGATCCGCGAACCCGCAAACTGCCAGCTACAGCATCGGCCGGCGTGCGCCCGGGCTGACCACGAGCCAACCCATCGACGTACCAGTCGACCAGCGTGACGCTGCGCCTGTAGCCCTTCTGGACCCTACTGCTCTAGGCGGATTCGCAATCCGCCGGGAGATCCGCTCTGCCAGAGCCAAATGCATAACTGGTGTAGGCATCGTGTCACTCATTGTACATCGGCAGAGGCAAGTTGGCTAGTGACCGGGCCAGACGTTGTGCTACACCCAACCCCAGGTATAATTGTGAAAACCGTAGCCAATCTGGATTGAGAAGAGCGTTCTCATCTCAATCCCGCAAAAATAGGAGGAATGCCATGACCTCAAGAGCACAGGTCACCTGGGTCGGACCGGGATTGCGGCTGGTGGGCGAGGCCGACAACTCGGCCTTGGTCGTCGATCACGCCTTACCGCATGAGGAACGAGAGGACACCGGCCCTCAGCCGATGCAGTTGCTCCTCATCGGACTCTGCGGCTGTACGGGGATGGACGTCATCTCCATCCTGAAGAAGAAGCGCCAGTCCTTCACCGGCCTCCAGGTGCAGGCGACCGCCGAGCGGGCCGAGGAACACCCCAAAATCTACACCAAGATCCATCTCGAGTTCATCGTCACGGGCGAGGCGCTAGATGCGAAGGCGGTGGAGCGATCCATCGAGCTATCCCAGACCAAGTACTGCCCCGCGTCGGCGATGCTGGGCGAGGTGGCAGAGATCACCACCTCCTTCCGCATCGAGGAGGCACTAGATGCGAAGGCGGAGGCATAGGCCTGCACCATGGACGACAAGAGACAGACCATCGAGGAGTTGGAGCGGCGTATCGCCGACCTGAAGGCGCGCCTGCCGAAGCACTCTATCCCCCCGGCCATGCTTATCGAGCTCGAGGACCTGGAGGAAGCGCTAGAGAAAGCCCAATCGGACACAGCGGAGGAGAAGCCATGACCATCGGGACCTTCGAGGGCAAGACCCCGCAGATCGGCCCGGGCACCTACGTGCATCCCTCCGCCGACGTTTTCGGGGACGTCACCATCGGGGAGCGCTGCTGGATCGGGCCGGGTGCGCGCATTCGGGGCGACTACGGCACCATCATCATCGGCAAATGCTGCAGCGTCGAGGACAACTGCGTCATCCACGTCCGGCCCGGCGAGCAGACGACGATCGGGAACTGGGTCACCATCGGCCACGGAGCCGTGATCCACAACGTCAAGAGGATTCACGACTACGTGATCGTCGGCATGGGCGCGGTGGTTTCCGACTGGGCCGTCGTTGGTGAATGGGGCGTGGTGGGCGAGGGCGCCGTCGTACGCCAGAGGCAGGAGATCCCGGCGGAGCATATCGCCGTCGGCGTACCGGCCCGCGTGTTGGACAAGACCGTCAGCGACGACTACAAAGCCCGCTGGACCCATTTCAAGGAGACCTACGTGGAACTGGCTCACCGGTATCCAAAGGGATACCGGGCGGAGCAGGGTACGTGAGGCTTGGAGCCCACGAGTCGATCGCCGGCGGATTGCACAAGGCCTTCGACCGAGCGGCGTCGGTGGGGTGCGACGCCCTACAGATCTTCGTCAAACCGAACCGATCTTGGGCCGTGCCGCCGCTCAGCGAGGAGGATGTCAAGCTCTTCCGGGCCAAAGCCGAGGCGACGGCGATCCGACCGGTGGTGGCGCACACCTCCTACCTGCTCAACCTGGCCTCGCCCAAAGACGACCTCTGGCGCAAGTCGATTGACACGCTCGTCATCGAGCTGGAGCGCTGCGACAGGCTGGGTATCCCCTGGCTGGTGCTCCACCCCGGGGCACACGTCGGCCAGGGCGAGGAGGCTGGCCTGGCGCGGATGGCCCGCGCGCTGGGGGAGGTCCACCGGGCGACCCAGACGTTGCAGACGCAGGTCCTGCTGGAGACCACAGCCGGACAGGGGACCAAGCTCGGCTATCGCTTCGAGCACCTGGCCTGGCTCTTGGACCAGACGCCGGAGGGCGAGCGCCTGGGAATCTGCCTGGACACCTGCCACGTCTTCGCCGCCGGCTACGAGCTCCGCACGCCCCAGGGATACGCGACCACGATGGAGGCCTTCGATGAACGTGTCGGCCTGGACCGTCTGAAGACCCTTCACCTGAACGACAGCAAGGGCGAGCTGGGAAGCCGGAAGGATCGTCACGAGCACATCGGCGAGGGACACATCGGCCTGGCAGGCTTCCGCCACCTGCTGAACGACCCTCGACTGGCCGATCTGCCCGGCCTGCTGGAGACCCCCAAGAGCGATGACCTCCACGAGGACGAGGAGAACCTGGCCGTCTTGAGACGTCTGCTCGCCCCATCGCCATCGACCAACGGCCTCGCTGGTGGGGAGAGGGACAGTCATCATGAACAGCGGAGGTAAGATGAACCATATGCTGCGTGAGAACTGGATGATCATACTGTTTGCCGCCCTGATCGTCTTCGGCTTCGTGTTCCTGCGCACGCCGGGCGATGACCTGGCCTCTACGGCCGAATTCGACGCGCGAACCACCGACGGGACGCCGGTGCTGATCGAGTTCTACTCAAACACCTGAAGTGCTTGCCTATTGGCAAAGCCCGTCGTGGACGGGATCGAACGTCGTCTGGCCGATCAAGCTGACGTCTTGCGACTGAGTGTGACGAGCGGCGTGGGAAGAGAGCTGGCCATTCGCTACGGTGTACGCCGCGTCCCTACGCTGGTGCTGCTCGACGGCGAAGGCAACGTGGTCTTGAAGCAGGCCGGGACGCCCAAGCGCGAGGAGATCGCCGAAGCGGTGAAACAGCTGACAGACTAGGTCTTCCCGGCGGAACCTCCCCTTCGCCCATCCGCTTAAGGGGAATCACCGGATCGCCTGCTGAGGTGCCGACGTGGTCCTGGGCACCGAGAGTTGGCAATCCCTGGTGAGCGCGGAGATGGCGGTGGACTTCGGTCGTCGCAGATTAACGACTTCGCGCTGACGTCTCCAGCTGCCCCTGGCGCCAGCGGACGCCCCTGATTTCCCACTGTGCCCCCAATCGCGGGAGGAGTCGGTCGATCATCCCCTCGAAAGCTGCCACGTCGCCACTGGTGAAGAACGTGTGACGTCCCAGGCGATCCCCGCTGGCCCGCGCCTCTCTCCGGGCCAATACGCGCCCCGTCTGGCGGGCGACGGCCGGCGCAGGATCGATGACCGAGACGCCCTCGCCGATGATATCCTCGATAGCAGCCCGTAAAAAGGGGTAATGCGTGCACCCCAACACAAGTTGGTCGACCTGGGCCTCGACCAGCGGCGTCAAGCACTGCCTCAACAGAGCCTCGGTCCCAGGGGCCTCAAGCGCGCCGGCTTCTACAGCCTCCACCAGCCCCGGACAGATCTGGGTGAGGACCTCCACATCCTGCGCATACCGCTCCAACAGGCTGGCGAAGAGCTCTCCCTGAAACGTGGCCTCCGTCGCTATCACGCCCACGACGCCCTTGCGCGTCCTTTCAACCGCCGGCTTCACCGCCGGCTCCATCCCCACGAACGGGACTCGAGGCAACGCATGGCGCAAGGCGTGCAGCGCGGCAGCGGAGGCGGTGTTGCATGCCACCACGATCACCTTTGCCCCCTGATCGAGCAAGAAGCGGGCGATCGCTTCGGAGAACCCCCGCACCTCGGCCAGTGAGCGCTGGCCATAGGGCACGTGAGCTTGATCGGCCACATAGATCGTGTCCTCGTGCGGCGCCTGACCCGCGATCTCGCGCCAGACACTGAGCCCACCCACACCGGAGTCGAAAACCCCGATCGAGCCGCGACCGGCCACGCTACACACCCTTTCCGCGACGCATCACCCAATAGATACCTAGGACGATCACCGCGCCCTGCAAGATGCCGACGGCTACCAAAGGCCTGCCGTAGCCCTCCATCTCCGGCAGAGAAAGCCTCGCTTCACCTGAGTCGCCGCGATCCGTGGTCACGGGCGTTGGAGAGGGCAGGGGCGTCCAGGTGGGAAAGGGCGTCACACGCGCCGGCGGGGGGGCGGTGGGGGAGATAGAGGGGCTCGGAGGTGACGCCGTAGACGCAGACGGGACCGTGGCCTCACCGGACGTCGGAGTGCCCTGAGTGGCGCGCGACGCCGGCGTGGGACCGGATGGCGCTGTGGCATCCGCCGGCCGAGGCGTCGGCGTAGCCGTGAGCGGCACGGCGGTCGAGGTGAGCGGCGTCCCCTCGCCCACGCGTATGCCATCGGCCGCGGCAGCAGTGCGTCCGGCCGCATCGCGAAACTGAACGTAGACGGTGTGCTCACCAACAGTATCCGGCAGGAGCCAGGAGACCAGGGGCGCCCAGGGCCGCCAGGCAAGCTCATCGAAGCTCGGCTCGTTGCTGATGCGGATCTCAATCGCCTCTCCGATGAAGCTGGACCCTTTCCCTTCCGGGCGGACCCGCTCGTTCGTCAAGCGGATTGCGACCTCGCGATTCTCTGTGCTGGCAGCCCCATCATTGATGAAGATGGGTAACACGTTGGGACGAGCGCCAAAATCGAGCACGTACATGCTACGCCCGTCAGCAGCCGTGGCGACGCCGATGCCTATCTCGCGGTAGGCCTCACTGAGCAGATGCTCGCGATAGCCCTCGTCCTCCAAGAAAGAGGCCAGGGCCTCCTGGGGCGCACCACGCCCAGACCAGACGTTCTCGGCGACGACCATCTGATCGCCATCCTCCGTCCAGGCGGCGTAGCCCGCCTCTTCAATGCGCTCCTGCTCATCGCTCCCGTCCGAGCCTCGGTGCACGTCATCAGGGTCGGCGAAGCCGTTCTCGGCAAGATCATCGGCGTGACGCTGGGCCGCCTGGGTCAGAAGGCGAGACCGATTATACGGATCCAGCCCCTCGTCCAGCCGGGTCTCATTCACCAGGGCCAGCCAGGCAGCAGACGCCTCCTCCTGGGCCTGGACAGCGAAGCCCAGCCGCCCTGCGGAGGCCAGGGTCACCGCCCACACAATGCAGACCACCATCAAGACAAAGCGCCGAGGAAAACGCATAGAGCGGATTGTAGCATACACCATGGAGGACGCAAGAGAACGTCGCAGGGTAATCCACCATCATGTGTTTCGAGTTTGTCCGAATCGTGATATAATACCCCGTTGGAGGCCCATCGTAGAGACTCGCTCGGCCCTGACGAAGGGCCGCTGGCTCGAGGCTCAGAATCTGGATGTCGACGACTTCTGTACGGGGGAAAGCCGCTATGCCTGAATATCTCACATACTCACAAATCGCGGCTACAACCGCGATGATCCGCGAAGCGACTGAGATTGAGCCCAAGGTCGGCCTCATCCTTGGATCGGGGCTCAGCCCTCTGGCGGAGGGCGTCAAGGACGGCCTTGCCCTTGACTACCAGGAGCTTCCACACGTCCCTGTATCGACCGTGGCGGGCCACGCCGGTCGGCTTGTTCTCGGCCATCTGGAGGACCAGCCCGTGGTAGTGATGCAAGGTCGAGCGCACTACTACGAGGGCTACTCAATGGCGGAGATCACGTTCCCCGTCCGTGTGATGCAAACACTCGGGATCGATCTGTTGATCATCACCAACGCGGCAGGAGGTCTCAATGCAGAGTTCCGCGCCGGTGACGTGATGCTTATCACGGACCACATCAACCTGATCGGTATGACGGGCTTGAATCCCCTGCGCGGGCCCAACCTGGAAGAATTCGGGCCTCGCTTTCCCGACATGTCAGAGGTCTACGATACCCAACTACGCTCCCAAGCCACACAGGTGGCGGCGGAGGAAGACATCCCTATGCATAAAGGGGTATACATCTGCCTGGCCGGCCCAAGCTACGAGACGATGGCCGACCTAGAGTTCCTGCGCACCATCGGAGCAGATGCCGTGGGTATGTCCACCGTTCCAGAGGCGACAGTCGCGCGGCACGGTGGCACACGTGTCCTTGGGCTTTCTGGCATCAGCAACGTCTTGCCGGTAGCTGGGCAGCCGGCAGTGAAGACAAACCACGAAGAGGTACTGGCCGCAGGGAAAAAACTGACACCACGACTGGAGGCTATCATCCGCGGGGTGCTCAGAGCCCAATGAGAATCCTCCTCCGATGGCTGATTGACCACGTCTGGCTCGTCTACGTTGGATGCGCCATCGGGGCCCTGATCTACCTGGTGCGCGCACTCGCCGCTCAACGAGAACGGAGCCTGGCGATGTTCACGCTGGAGCTTGAGGCGGCCACGGTTCGCGCCGTCAGGGCTTGGGCCTTGGTCTTCCTGTTTATCTCCATCTCCATCATCACCTTCATCGGCGTGAGGCTTGTGATGGCCGGCTCGCTCGGCTACAACCCAACCTTGCCCCTTCCTACGACGACGCCCAACGCCGGGGTGAAGCCTCCCACGCCCGACGCCACGTCGACGCTGACGGATTCCATCGCTATGCCCACGTTCGCACCACAGACAGCCACAATACCACCCCCAACGCGTCCTCCGAACCCCACCGCGCCCCCGACACCAGCCCCGACAGCGTCACCCTCACCAACCCCTACGACGCTGGCGGAGGGTCCCTTGTCCGGCACCATGGAGGTTCGTTTCGGCGATTTCGGCGCGCTGGTTGGTTGGGAGTTGTCCTCTTCCGAAGCGACCGTGGGCGAGCCGCTTCTGCTGACGCTCTACTGGCAAGGACTGGAGGGAAAGAGCCCCACGAACTACACCGTCTTCACCCACCTCCTCTCCCAGGACGGACAACTCATCGCCCAGCACGACAGCCCTCCTGCCGGCGGCGCCAAGAACACCACCGATTGGCAGGCAGGAGAGACAATCAGGGACACCCACCGCTTGTCTTTCAGACCTGGAGCTGCCGAAAACACGGGACCGGCGACCGTTCTCGTCGGCCTCTACGACCCCCAAAACGTGGGCAACCGTGTTATGACCAGCGAGGGACAGGACTACGTCGCCCTACCTGTGACCGTCAATGTGACCTCCCGGTAGATGGCACACCTCGCCTGGCCTGCCGCCTCCCTACGCAGAAAAGCCCGCTCCTAGTACCACAACGAAGACTTCCGAAGTCTGGCGGATGCCTTTGAGACCCAACGGGGCTTGCCGATGGCGGCATCCTGCGCCTCGAAATGCCACAACGAAGACTTCGGAAGTCTGACAGCACAGACAGCACAGACGTCACGCTATCGTGCTAGGAGCGGGCTTCTTTTGTTCCAGAGAGAAGAACCTACCACCACGGCAAGAAGAACGTCTGCGTGGTCCCCTCCATACCTTGGTAGGTGGCCATCACGTCGATCACGACGCGCTTGCCGGGAAGCGTCGGGAGAATCTCGAAACTACCGCTGGTGAAACCAGTCTCACCCGTGGTCCCAAGCGCAATATACTGGCGTCTGGAGGGATAACGAACCATCGCGGTCACGGAGGCCCCCTTCACGGGGCGCCGCTGCTGATCGTTGACGTAGACGAAAACCGTCTGTGTCCCCTCTCGGCCGGTGGCCGCGAAGCGCACCGAGGCACTAATCTCCAGCCTGGTAACCACGCTGCCGGATGAAGCGCCCTCCTGACCGAAGAAAGAGGTATCGGAAACAGACCCCCCTGGTATGGCGGAGGGCGGAACAGGGTCGTCGTAAGGCCCCGGGAGGCCGAACTTCTCGATGTAGAGCTCACCCAGATTGCTCAATCGCATCTGAGATCCTACGGAGTTCTCCGGATACCACACGAGGCGGGCTCGCTGGAAATACTGTACAATGCGCCCGCCCTCGTATATGAACTCTGAGCGGGGATAGCCAAAGATATCGAGCCCACCATGCTCACGGAAGTAATCCAGGAAAGCGTAGGAGACCACGTGCTGGGTCTCAGGGAAATAGTGATGGAGCGGCCCGTTGGACGAAGGGGCTTGCTCCGGCTGGACAGGGGGAAACTCATAGCCTAGCTCGTCAACCAACAACCCTAGCTGCACCCTGTAGGGCGCTCGATTGCCCGGATGCCACTCCATTCGAACCCGTTGGAAGTACTGCACGTACAGACCACGGGCCGGGTCATCGAAGGCTTCTGTGAGGGGATACCCAAAGATCTCCAGCCCACCCCGAGCATCGAAGAACTCAAGGAATTCGCCGCACACCCAGTGGCCGGTCTCGCTGAAGTATACGCAATCCCTCTCAGCAGTCTGAGGATTCGTGGCCGCCACCCCAGCTGCGAGCAGAACCGCTGCTAACCCTACGGTAAGAATGGATCGCGCGCTTCGCACCGTCAGCTCTCCCTTTGGCTTCGCTCAGAAGTCACCCCTAATTGTACTTGGAACCGACACAGAAGTCAATAGCAAGATCGTCCCATCCACATCCAGGGGTAGTTACACGCATCGCAGTCGTCCATGCCCGCGATCATACTATACCACAAACGGACGTCTCTGTCTGTAGGAGAATTCCTACATACTTGTATTGAGGGCTCCACGTCGTCCTCCCTCCCAGAACGCAGTTGTGCGAGTGTCCCCGTTAGGCTATAATGAACGACGATCTTGAGAGCGGACCACCAAGTGGAAGTGAGCCCCATGAAAACGTCACACAGCGTAGGAACGATCCTGCTGGCCTTCGAACCGGATACCTTGTCCGCCGACCAGATGGCCCGCGTACGGCAGGCTGCGCCGGAGGGCACCCCCGTCGTCATGACGCGGGATCGCAACGAGATAGAGTCGATGCTCGATCAGATTGAAATTGCAGCAGGCTGGTTCCCCGCCGACCTGCTCCCCCAGGCCCCAGGGTTGCGCTGGTACCAGCAATGGTCCGCCGGTGCCGACTGGCTACTGCGCCACCCGCAGGCTGCCAAGGCGGATTTCGTGCTGACGAGCACCTCCGGCATCCACGCCATTCAGATCAGCGAGCACATCTTCGCGTTTCTCCTCGCCTTCGCCCGCGAACTCCCTCAAGCGATGGAGGCTCAGAACCACCACCGCTGGGTCCCATCAGATCAACACCAACAGCTATTTGAGCTGGCCGGCAAGACGATGCTCCTGATCGGCGTCGGCGCCATCGGCGAGAGAACCGCTCAGATCGCGACGGCCCTCGACATGCGCGTCCTGGGGATTCGACGTGACCCCACGGTCGACGCGCCAGGCGTGGACGCCATGGTCGGCCCCGGCCAACTGCTCGACCTCCTGCCGCAGGCAGACATCATCGTCGTCACCGTTCCCCTCACGGAGGAAACGCGCGCGATGATCGCAGAACGCGAGCTGCGCGCTATGAAGGCCACGGCCGTCATCGTCAACGTCGGCCGCGGCGGCACCATTGAGGAAGACGCGCTTATCCAGGCGCTGCAAGAGGGCTCGATAGCAGGCGCCGGCCTCGACGTCTTCGAGACCGAGCCGCTGCCGGATAGCTCACCCCTATGGGAGCTGGATAACGTGATCATCACCTCCCACTACGCCGGCATCACGCCCCACTATCACGAGCGTGCTCTGGAGATCTTCGTGGACAATCTACAGCGGTACACGTCGGG
>CAYQZG010000052.1:2315-14328 GCA_964421785.1 uncultured Anaerolineales bacterium | reverse complement strand
CATGAAATACCGTCAATTTGGCAGCCTAGACTGGGAAGTCTCGGCCCTCGGATTCGGCTGCATGCGCTTTCCCACCACCAACGGAAACGAGCACATCGAAGAGGCTGAGTCAGCCAGAATGCTCCGCTACGCCATCGACCACGGCGTGAACTACGTCGACACAGCCTACCCCTACCACGGAGGGAACAGCGAACCGTTCGTGGGACGGGTGCTTCAGGACGGCTATCGCCAGAAAGTGCGGCTGGCGACGAAGCTGCCCTCCTGGAAGATCGAGGAGACCGACGATTTCGACAAATACCTCAACGAACAGCTCGAGAGACTCCAGACCGACCATATCGACTTCTACCTTCTCCACGCCCTGCGCGAGAAGTGGTGGCCTAAGCTCCGCGACCTGGGCGTCCGTGAATGGGCCGAAAAGGCGAAAGCCGACGGTCGCATCGGCCATCTGGGCTTCTCGTTCCACGACGAGTACGAGGTCTTCGAGGAGATCGTCGATGCCTACGACTGGACCTTCTGCCAGATTCAGTACAACTACATGGACATCGAGACCCAGGCCGGCACCAAAGGGCTGAAGTACGCGGCCTCGAAAGGGATAGCGGTGGTCATCATGGAGCCCCTCCTGGGCGGCCGGCTGGTCGACCCTCCCGAACCCATCCAGCAGATCTGGAGCGAGGCGCCGAGCGAGCGCACGCCGGCCGACTGGGCCCTCCAATGGCTGTGGCACCAGCCGGAGACCTCCGTCGTGCTCAGCGGGATGAGCGCCATGGAGCACGTCGAGGAGAACGTGGCCAGCGCCGCAGCATCCGACGTCGGGCTCCTGACACAGGAGGAACTGGCCCTCTTCGATCGCGTGCGGAAGGCCTACGAGGCCCTATGCCCCATCCCCTGCACCCAGTGCAACTACTGCATGCCCTGTCCGGAGGGCCTGGACATCCCCCGCAACTTCGAGATCTACAACGAGGGCGTTATGTACGACAAGCCGGACCATGCCCGGCGCGCCTACGGCTTTCTGGACGAGGGGAAACGCGCCAGCGCCTGCATCGCCTGCCTCGAATGCGAGGACCACTGCCCGCAGAATATCCCCGTCAGCGACTGGATGGTGCACGTCCACGAGGTGCTCGGCGAGAACGCGCCCTACGTCTGCGAGCTCCCCTGACCGCAGCGTCGTGTCGCACACCTAGCCCCTGCATCACCTGGACGGGCGAGGACCGCGCGGACCGGTCCCTCGCCTGTCCTCCCTGGCGATTGGCGAACGTCCTCCTGCGACGCCCCAATGCCATCAGGAGGGCCATCGCACGTGGAAGACCTCAGACGCCCGGGGCGGCCAACACGGCGGTTTCCCACAGACCCTCACCCCGGTGAGATGCCCCGAAATCTCGTGCGAGTTGCGGCACTGTGGTGGCGCCGGTCAAGGACGCCTTGCAGGGAGCTGCGGCTGTAGTATACTAGCGGTGTCCAGCGCTCACGTAGAGACCGAGAGCATGAGCCCGAGGACGAGCAGCGGCGTCAGTGCCCACGCTGTCAAGACAGAACCGTTTGATCGAGCTTTCCGAGATCAACCATCGCACTGGATCTCACGGGGTCAGTCAAGGAGGAGCTGTGAACACCATCTTCCAGAGTTGCACGCCTCGTCAAGAAGTCCTCAAGGGAGAACTGCGTGACGACCTCTTCGCCGCCCGGCTCAAGGACGTCATTGAGGGCACGGCCGATCCGGTCTACCAGGACCCCGCCGTCTTTTTCGACAACACCTTCCCCACTGAGGGCCTCAAGGTGCTCCTTGGCGAGGCGCTCGGGCGCTTGACGGGGCTCAAGCCGGCCAGCAACGCCATCATCCGACTGGAGACGGCCTTCGGCGGAGGCAAGACCCACAACCTGATCGCCCTCCACCACGTGGCGAAGGGATACATCCCCGGGTCATCCTTTGTAGACGCCGATCTGGTGCCAGCGCCAGGGGACGTGCGCGTGGCCGGCGTCGTGGGCTCCGACCTCCAACCGCGGGACGGCCTCGACCACGGTGACGTGACCACCTACACGATGTGGGGAGAGCTGGCTTATCAACTGGGCGGCGCGGACGGGTACGCGCTTGTCGCCGGAAGTGATCAAGACTATTCGGCACCGGGCACAGGATTTCTAGAGCAGCTGGTGGGCAAGGATGGACAGTATCCCGAGGAACCTACGCTCATCATGCTTGATGAGTTGGCCCGGCATATGCGTTCCGCTATGACGGTGCCGACGGTCACCGGCAGGTCCGATCTGGCGGAGCAGACCGTGGCCTTCCTGATGTCGCTCTTCGAGTTCGCGGCCAGCCGGCGGCGCGTGGTCGCCGTGGTGACCCTGTCCGACCCCCACGACGCCTTCGGCAAGGAGGCCGAGAAGCTGCGCCACGACCTGGCGGAGGCACGACGGGTCTCGGCCCGGCAGGAGCGCGTGATCACGCCGACGGGAGAGGCGGAGATACCGGCCATCGTGACGCATCGCCTCTTCACGTCAATCGACCGGAACGCGGCCAGGAAGACCGCCGCCGAGTACGCGGCGACCTATCGTCGCCTGGTGGAGCAACAGGGCGCCAACCTGCCCCAGCACGCACTGCGCGCCGAGTACGCCGAGGAGATGGTGGAGGACTATCCGCTCCATCCCGAGCTGCTGAACGTGCTGAGTCTCAAAGTCTCGACCATCCCCAACTTCCAGAAGACCAGAGGCGCGCTGCGCCTGCTGGCCAGGGTGGTGCGCCGACTGTGGGAGAAGCGCCCGCGCAACACCTATCTGATCCATCCCTTCCACGTCGACCTCAGCGTCGAGGATATCGTCGGCGATCTCACCAGCCGTCTGGACCGCCCGGCCTTCAAGCAAGTGGTCGAGGCCGATATCGTCAGCTCCAAGGCCGGCTCACCCGCCCACGCTCAGCTGTTCGATCGCGTCTACGCCCACGGCGGCAAGCCGCGCTACACCATGCGCGTGGCGACCACGGTCTTCCTCCACAGCCTGACCCAGGGCATCGCCTCCGGCGTCGATCCTGCCGATATGCTGCTGGCCGTCCTGGCACCGGGCGATGACCCGGCGCTGGCCCACAAGGCGGCCGAGCAGCTCTACGAGAAGGGGTGGTTCTTCGAATGGGATGGGCGTCGCTATCGCTTCAAGACGGAGCCATCCCTGAACAAGATCGTCTCCGACGAGATGGACATGATCGGCCGCACCAAGGCCAAGCAGGAGCTGGATCGCCGCATTCGCCGGGTGTGGAAGAGCGGGGCGCTGGAAGTGGTACCGTTCCCGCAGGAGGCCAGCGAGGTGGACGACGACGCCGGACGCCCCAAGCTGGCCATCCTCCACTATGACGCGGCCGCGGTCACCGCGGCGGACGCGGCACCCCCGGAATTGGCCCAGAAGATCGCCAAGCGCTCGGGGACGCTGGAGGGCTTCCGACGGTTCCGCAACAACGTCCTCTTCCTCGTGGCCGACGACGACCGCGTCGAGGCCATGGTCAAAGCCGCCCAGCGGTATCTGGCCATCGCCCGTATCACGGGCGACGCCGAACGCTTAGAGGAGTTCAACAAGCAGCAGCGCAAGAAGCTCAAGAAGATGGGTGAGGCCGCCGAGCTGGACGTGCGGGTGGCCATCACGCGGACCTACCGCCATCTCTACTTCCCCCGGGCCGACGCTCTGAAGCGGGATGCCAACCTGACGCACGAGATGCTGCCCGCCCAGGATCAGGGAGAGGTGGAGCAGGATCAGTCGGCCGTGGTGCTGCGGGCGCTCAGGCTGCAGCAGAAGACGCTCACCGGCGACAGCACCACGTTGGCTGCGGCCTACGTCCGGTCGAAGGCGTGGGACAAGAACGCGGTCACCATGACGACCGAGGACCTGAGAAAGGCCTTCGCCCGACGCTTGGGCCTGCCGATTCTCCTGGACATCAACCAGCTCAAGAAGACGATCCTGAATGGCGTGAAGAACAACCTGTGGGTCTACTACGACGCCGAGGCGGAGATGGGCTACGATGGCGATTCGCCCCCGCCAGCCGTTCAGATCAAGGACGAGACGCACCTCTACACGCCTGAGGAGGCCGCGCGGATTGGGCTGCCGATCAAGGGCAAGACGAATGGCAATGGAGGGGACGGCGAGGAGGAGACGTGTCCCTTCTGCGGCAATCCGGTCAGTGAGTGCACCTGCGGCGAGACCGTTGACGTACCCGAGACCACGAAGCCTTTGCGCGGGGAGGGGGTCCCGCAGCAGGCGTTCCAACAGCTATCCGACGTCTGCTACGACGAAGACGTATCCCGTCTATCTTCGTTGAAGATCACCATCCACGGCGATGGGGAGGCCGGGGCCAGAAACCTGCGCACGCTGGGGCTGGTGATCCCCCAGCTGGGCAAGGGTGATTTCACACTCACGCAGACCTACAACGCCCAGTTTGGCGATCAGCAATACCTGACGGTTCGGGGGACGCTGGCCTGGGGTCTCTACCAGCGGCTCAAGCAAGCCACCGACGGGCTGGCCAAGGAGGCAACCAAGTTCGTGACGACGACGACCCTGACCATCGGTTACGAGGATGGTCTGGACGTGCGAGGCGACCAGTTCCGGACCCTCCATGAGGTGATGACCACCGTGGGACTGGATACCATCACGCTGGAGGCCACCGAGCTGAAGGGGCGTGACACGTGAGCACCAAGGCGATGAGCTTCCGTCAGCCGCGCGCGGAGCAGATCATCCGCGGGGAGAAGACGGTCGATATCCGCAGTTGGCACGTCCATTACCGCGGGGATCTGGCCGTCCACGCCAGCAGCAAGCGGCGCGACGCCCGCTGTCGTCAGTTGGGCTTCGACCCGCACGCGTTGGACTACGGGGCGCTGATCGGACTGGTGGAGATCGTCGATATCGAGCCCATCGACGAGGCACAGTACGAGGCGTTACGCGGTCAGCACCTTCGCGACACGCCGTTTCCCGGTTCGCCCTGCTACGCCTGGCACGTCGCCAACCCGAGACGTTTCGAGGATCCAGTTCCTTATCGCGGGCGCATGCGCATCTTCCACGTTGAGCTGAGTGTTGAAGATCACGAGACCGTGTCTCGTCAGCAAACCGGCCGCCGCGCACCCTACCGGGTGACGCCGCCACCGGAGCCGGATCCGGAGCATCCGTTCGTGCTCTACACGACCCCTGAAAGGGGCAACGGCTATCGCATCGCGCTCTACCAGTGGCTACAGCGCAACGGTGACCAGAACGCCCATCGTGAGGACGCCACGGTCCCTGCTCCCGGTGCCATGTGGAGTATCGAGCTGGGCGGCGATCCGCTGCGCGCTGTGGCGGATCATCTGTTGAACGCGCTGCGGGTCAACGACTACAAGGCCACGGATCTCGCCCCCGGATCGGGCCGGGAGGAGCCGTTCTACCTCGATGAGCTGACCGGGATTCGACTGGCCTTGATCATGCTGGCGGTCAAGCCGCTGCGCCGCCACGATCGCATCGAGGCCATCGGCCACGGCGTGCAGGCCATGGGCGACGAGGAGGCCTACTACTGGTTCAGCAAGTGCACCGGTGGGTCGGATGCCGGGCAGGCCAGGAAGGCGTTGCGAGTCTTGCTGGCAGAGGTGTGAGAGGTATAATACACTCAATGCCTTCTAGCTCCGTTGTGGAGAAACGGGAGCTTCATCGCGACCATGGAGATAGCCTAGAGATGCTGACATTCCCTGACGTTGAGGATATCCGTCTACGACAAGCGCCCCTCAGCGAGGTCATCTGCCAGGTGCGGTTTCCTCCTATCCTGCGCATCGCCAATGAGCGCCCTGTGGCGTTTCAGGACAACGTGCGCGCCGAGTTTCCCCAGCTCGTGGAGAAGCGGGATCTGGCGGTGCAGCTCCCCAGTGGAGACGATGCCCCCGCCTCAGTCCGGGTTCAGAATGCTCCATCTCTGTTCCAGTTCCTCTCGGAGGATGGCACCACGAAGATCACCCTGGCCACCGACTTCTATGCGCTCTCTACGGAGACGTACCAACACTGGGAGGATTTCTGGGCCCTGATTCGCTTCGCCCACGCAGCTGTCTACGAGGTCTATGAGCCGAGCTACGCCGTTCGCGTCGGGCTGCGTTACGTTAACCAGATGACCCCGTCTAATACAGGCTTGGACAGTCAGGAAGCCCTGATGGACGTGCTGCGCGCCGACTTGGTAGCTCCGTTGAGGCAGGAGGCTTGGGATATGCCGCTGGAGGCACTGACCCGCATCCTCCTGGCCGGAGAAAGCGAGGGGGAGCGCCTCACGCTGCGAGTGGGCTTCAAAAAGGCAGAGCCCCTGCTTCTGCTCGATCTCGACTATTTCGCCGAGGGGCGGATCCACTTCGACGTGTTGGAGGACTTCTATCCACGCGCCCACGACGTTGTCTATCGAGCGTTCCGATGGGCCATTCCCGACGAGCAACTGACGGTATTTGCTCCGGTGGCAGCTCAGGAGGTGTGAAATGACGGTCTGGACGGCTACCTATGACGACGTCACCCACGTGGGGATAGGGGACCGCTTGTTTCGAGTCTTCGGGCAGGGAGAGAGTCAAACCGTTGCCGGGTCGGTGACGACGGATCGATCTCCGGGCAATCACCATCAGCGGAGGGCGACCGCGCTTTCCCCTGCAGGATCGGATACCGAGGATGAGCGAAGAGACGCCTTCACGGTGGATGGTACGACCACTCAGCATGATCTCACGGCCTTGCTGGAGACCGCGGTGCAGGCCGACGACGTCCATGCCTTCATGGAGATTGTCGAGCGCATCGACTGGACGCGCCAATCCCCGGCTGATGTCGTCTCGGCCGTGCACCTAGCGTTGTCCGTCGGGGCGCATCTGGCGGCGCGTCATCTGGCTATGCAGGGACACCATCTCCATCCAGACCATGAGGAACTGGATAAGATGGCCACTATCCTGGCACCGCCGACAGTTAGGCCGTCCTCCCGCCCGGCCGATCCATCTGGCCGACTGAACTTCGAATGGCTGGAGGAGCACGCGGCCGAGTTCCATGGGGAATGGGTTGCCCTGAAGGACGGTGAACTCGTGGCCCATGCTCCCACCGCTCGCGCTCTAAGGGAGCAACTGCCAACCGTGCGTGGGCTCTTCTTGGCCCGAGCTGTCTAACGATGTTGCGGTACGCCGACGGTTCTCGCTTTTCCACCGGTGCATGTTGGTATCGAGACCAGCTTATCCTGGGGGAGACGAGAACGCCCCGCATTCTTATCCGTATCTCCATTGAGGGCTTCCAAACCCAAGCCGTGGTGGATACAGGGGGTGTGTACCTGGTCTGCGACCCAGGAATGGCCGACCTGCTCGACTTGAGCCCCACCTCATCTCTTGGTTCCGGCGCTCTGATCATTCGTGGTTCCAAGTACGAAGGTCGGCTTCAAAGGATGAGCATCGAGGTCCTGGCAGACAGAGGGGAGAGCCTTCCGCTCGACGTGACGGCCTTCGTCCCCCGGCTTGCTCCTGGGCAGGCGTGGCCTTTCCCTTCGTTCTTGGGACTTCAGGCCTGTCTGGAGTTCCTCCGCTTCGCGGTGGATCCCGGTGAGAACGCTTTCTACTTCGGGGCGCTCTAGCGAAGGGACCAGGCAACCGACGTCCATCACCGAGAATTTGGAACACCTGCACGACTTCAAAGACGTGCGCACCATCGAGTATCGGCCCGCTGGCTGGTACCCGGCGGACGAGTCCTGATCACGTTTCACGCTTTACGCCTTACGTTTCCGGAGGTGCCAAATCACCATCCCAGACGACCGTCCCTCAACCTTGATCGAATCCTGGTTCCCCTTCGCCACCGTCGGCGCGGAGAGCCTGCGCGAACGCGGCGCGGCCAGCGCGCTACCCCCGCTCTACTTCCTGCACGTATGGTGGGCACGGCGCCCGCTGACCATCTCCCGCGCTGCCATCACGGCCAGCCTGCTGCCCGACTACGAGGGCCTCGCCGATGATCCCGAATTGCGAGAGCGCTTCCCCGACGAAGCGGCCTACCGCGCGTGGTTCCTGCGGCTGCTGGGCATCTACGGCGATCCGGTGGAGACCCGCAGGCGCATCCGCAAAGCTCGGGAGACTGGCGAATACCTGGGATCGGACCCCTACGGCTACGACCGGGCCTTCAAGACCTCGCCGACCGCTGAGGACCTCGCACTTCTGGAGAAGATCCTGACTCACGCCTGGGGCATCGAGCAGCTTCAAGATGTGAGGGTCCTGGACCCTTTCGCCGGGGGCGGCTCGATTCCCTTCGAGGCGCGACGCTACGGCCTGTCCACGATCGCGAACGAGCTCAACCCGGTGGCAGCGGTGATCCTCAAAGCCACCCTCGATTATCCTGCACGATTTGGCCCCGACTTGGCAAGCGACATCAAGCGTTGGGGTGAGGAATGGGCTCGCCGTGTGAAAAAGAAGTTGGCGCCCTACTACCCCAAGCGGCCGGGCGAGAACATCTTCGCCTATCTCTGGGCCCGCACAGTAGCATGTCCAGTGACCGGTAAGCCGGTGCCGCTAAACACGAATTGGTGGCTGACTAAGCGGAAATCCAAGGTCGCTCTGCGCTTGCTTACAGATCCAGCTTGGAAGAAGCCACGCTTCGAGATTGTGAAAGGTGATGCCATTGATTTCGACCCCAATGAGGGTACGGTGAGCTACGGGACAGGAAGGTCTCCCTGGACAGGTGATGCCATTGATGGCGACTACATCAAGGCCGAAGCTCAAGCAGGACGAATGGGACAGATGCTCTACGCAGTGGCATTGAAGCATCCCGGGCGTGGAGGAGTTGATTTCCGTCTCCCGAGAGACGAAGAGCTTCAGGCGATTGACGCAGCTAACGAGGAGTTAGCTCACAAGCGATCAAAGTGGGAGGCAGAGGGCAAGATTCCAACAGAACCAATCGGGATATCGAACTACGATCGCGGCCACCGACTCTATGGCATCTATGACTTTGCCAGCCTCTTCTCAGCACGGCAACTTCTTGCATCTGGTACCTTCGTCGAGTGTCTACACAATTTGCGTCATTCGATACAGTCCACGAGAGAGGTGGAGCGAGCGGAGGCCGTGGAGGCGTATTTAGCATTGGCTATCGACAAAGCTCTTGACTACAACTCGATCCAAGTGGGATGGCATTCTTCGAGAAGCGTGATCGCGCACACATTCACCAAACACAACTTTTCAATGACTTGGTCTTTCGCGGAGTTCGATGCATCAGCGAACCTAGCACCGTGGGTGCTAGACCAAGTGAGCGAAGCACATGAAAGAATAGCCAGGCTGCTCCAGCCTTCGCAGCTGAAACTAACTAACCAGCAGAATAGGAGTGCCTTCCATCGAGTGGAGCGAAGCCATGCAGGAGACTTGGATTTCTTGCCAGACGGCTCAGTCTCCGTCATCGTCACCGACCCACCTTACTACGACAACGTGATGTACGCCGAGCTCTCCGATTTCTTCTATGTCTGGCTCAAGCGCACCGTGGGGCACCTCTACCCAGAGTGGTTCGGCGCGCACCTGACCGACAAGGACGCCGAGGCGGTGGCCAACCCCGCCCGCTTCGAGGATCTGAGCAAGAGCAAGTCGAAGCTGGCCGAGCAGGACTACGAGCGGAAGATGGAGGCCTCCTTCCGCGAAGCACACCGCGTCCTGCGCGACGATGGCGTGCTCACCGTGATGTTCACCCACAAACAGATCGAGGCCTGGGATACGCTGGCCACCGCCCTCATCGGCGCCGGGTTCAGCGTCGAGTCCTCCTGGCCCGTCCACACCGAGCACCGATACTCGCTGCACCAGGCCAAGAAGAACGCGGCGAAGAGCACCGTCTTGCTCACCTGCCGCAAGCGACCGGCGTCGGAGGAGCCCGTCTGGTGGGACGACATCCAGGGCGACGTGCGGCGGGTGGCCCGCGAGAGGGCCACCGCATTCAGCGAGCAGGGTATCGAGGGCGTCGACCTCTACCTCAGCACCTTCGGCCCGGCCCTCTCCGTCATCTCCCGCCACTGGCCGGTGCTCACCAGCCAGGTCGACGAGCGCACCGGCGATCCGCGGCCCCTGCGCCCCGAAATGGCGCTGGACCTGGCGCGCGAGGAGGTGATCCAGCTACGGAAGCGGGGCCTGCTGATGGGCCGCGAGGTGCAGTTCGATCCCCTCACCGACTGGTACTTGATGGCCTGGGACGCCTTCCGCGCGGCGCGCTTCCCCGCCGACGAGGCGCGCAAGCTGGCCCTGGCGCTGGGGCTGGACGTGGAGTCCGACCTGGTCTCGGGGCGCGTCATCGGCAAGAAGTACAGCGACGTGGTGCTGCTGGAGCCCAAGCGGCGCCGAGCCCGTGGGCGCGTCGACCCAGAGGCGGACACGTTCAACACCTGGCTGGACGCAGCCCACACGGCGATGTTGGTCTACGAAGAGGACGGCGCGGCGGCCTGCGGGGCTTTCCTCAAGCGCACGGGGCTGATGAACGACAGCACGTTTAAGGCCTGCCTGCAGGCGATGATCAACGCCGTGCCGCGCACCCGCATCAAGGGCGAGTTCGCCCGACCCGAGGCGGAGGTGCTGGATCGGCTGCGGCTGGCCTTCTTTGAGGAACTTGAGGTGCCGGAGCCGGAGGCACAACAGCCCAGGCAGACGTCCTTCCTGTGAGCCCGTATGGAGGTGGAAATGGCGATAGACACTAGCATTGAAGCCTTGCGACACGCCTATCAGGATTATGAATCACGTGTACGTTTGGAGGGCGACTACCGCGAAGACGCCTATCCTCGCTTGCTGGGCCTCGTGGTGGAGAACGGTTTCCTGTCCGGTGAACCCCACGGCAATCAAGCCGAACCGTTTATGATCCACTTCAATCCCAATCTCAATGCCATCATCGGCGGACGCGGGACCGGTAAATCCGCCCTGCTGGAGGCCATTCGGTACGTGCTCGACCTGGAGCCACGCACCGATGAGACCCTCAAACAGCATCGCCAGCTGATTGCCGCTACGCTCTCACCTGATGCTCGGCTCACGGCCTTCTATGAGCTGTCCGACGGTACGCAGTACCAGATCACCCGCGTCAGGGGACACGAACCCAGGGTCTACGACGTGAAGACGGGCGATGAGAAGTCCGTTCACCCCCGCCAGCTCCTACCGCTCGGTGTACCGGTCGAGGTCTACGGCCAGAAGGAGATCTTCGAGATCTCCAAAGACGTGGCGTTTCAGCTCAACCTTCTGGACACCTACGCTGTTGAGAGCCTCCGTGAGGTCCAGCAACGCGAGGAGGCGTTGGTGCGTTGGTTGTCGTCGAACGCGGATGACATCCTGCGCCTTGAAGAGGAGATCGCTCGCGCCGAGCAACGGCTCCAGCAGTTGGAGGGCGTTCGCCTGGACGTGGAGCGGATGGAAAAGCACGAGGCTGCAAGGCAATTGGAGAAGAAGAAGCAGGTTGAGCGAGAGAAAACGCTTCTGGAGCGAGCGGAGAAGGGCATCTCGACCCGGCTTGAAGCCCTCACCAAGTTTGAACAGACTCAAGACACGTTGAGGGATCTCTTGCCCGAGGATATCGACGAGGATCTCCCGCACGCCCCCAGGCTGGAGGCTCAAGCTGCACTGCTACGGCGTATCGATATTGCCTTTGAGAAGAGCCTTGAGGCCCTTCAGCAGGAGATCAAGGATATCTGGGGACAGGGCGAGGCAGGACGAGAGGCATGGCGGAAAGCCTACGACCGAATCCAGCAGGACTATGAGAACCTACTAGGTCGATTAGGCGAGGACTTCAGCGCCGAGCGATACTTCGAGCAACGGGCCAAGCTGCAGGCACTCGAGGGCATAGAACGAGAGATGAAACGGCGCCAACGGAAAGTCGATACCCTACGCCAGGAGAGACGGGCGAAACTGAACGCCCTGCGTCGCTTGCGTCGCACACAGGCGTTCCGAGTGCGACAGAGAACGGCTCGGCGCCTTACCGAGCAGATGCAAGAGGGGAACACCCGTTCACCTGCTCCCAGCCCCCGTCCCCGAGGCGTGGGTCCTGACACTCAAAGTGGACGACAGTCCTCGCCTGCTCCCAGCCCCCGTCC
>CAYQZG010000052.1:0-2215 GCA_964421785.1 uncultured Anaerolineales bacterium | reverse complement strand
CTCAAAGTGGACGACAGTCCTCGCCTGCTCCCAGCCCCCGTCCTCGGGGGCGGTCTATCGATGAAAAGGAAGCCGATGAGGGTGCCGTAAGGGTCACAGTCACCCTGGAAGGGGATAGAGAAGCCTATGTCGAGCAGTTGAAAGACCTCTTCACCGGTCATGGGATACGAACGAGCGTGCTTGAGCAGATAGCGACAGCAACGCTGCCGGGTACCAAGGGCACACCGGAGGAGAGGCGACGGTATCCCGATCCCATTCATCTTGCGCAGGCCATACGCTGTGAAAAGGAGGCGCCGTCGGAGGAGAAAAGCCTTCTCGCCACGATCTACGACGTCTCATCAGCCTATCGTCAGCGACTTGCCGGCATCGGTGAGGAGACTCTCTATCGCCTGGAGGTCTATCGTGTGCCCGACCGCCCGGACATTCAGTTGAAAGTGGGAAAGCACTATAGGTCGCTGACGCCGCCGGAGGGAGAGCCCGGCCTCTCCACGGGCCAGAAATGCACCGCTATCCTCTCGCTCATCCTGGTGGAACGGAGCGTCCCGTTGGTCATCGATCAACCGGAGGACGACCTGGATAACGAGTTCATCTTCCGTGAGATCGTGCAGACCCTCAAGCGGGAAAAGGAGCGCCGCCAGTTCATCATCGCCACCCACAACGCCAATATCCCCGTGTCGGGCGACGCCGAGCTGATCGTCGTCATGCAGGCCGATCAAGACCACGGGTGGATTGACGTCAAGCCTGGCTCTATCGACGACCCCGAGCTTCGCGAGCCGGTGGAGGACATTCTGGAGGGCGGTAAAGAAGCGTTCCGCATCCGACAACAGAAGTATGAGACCTGGGGCTAGATAATCCCTCTCCTAGAAAGGAACGGAGTCCGTCATGGATAGTCTGGAAATGTACGAAATGATCGCCGGTGGAGAGGATAGTTTCACCGAGTTCAAGCGCGAGATCAGCCAGCGGAGCGACTTTGCAGGGGAGATGGTGGCCTTCGCCAATACCGAGGGCGGATACATTCTCCTCGGCGTCGACGACGACGGACGTATCGTAGGGGTTGAGGCGCCGCAGCGTATGGAGGAGCGGGTCATCAACCTGGCACGCCAGAACTGTCGCCCCCCCATCATACCATCCATCGACCGCGTGGAGACAGACGATGGGCTCGTGCTGGTTGTCTACGTTCCCAGGAGGGTCGGAGCGCCCCACGAGACGAACACCGGTATCTGTTACATCCGGGTTGGCTCGACGAAGCGGCGCTGCACGCCACAAGAGAGGGCACGCCTGCTGCAACTGGCAGGGCTGGTCCACTACGACGAGACACCTGTGCCGAGGACCGGGATCGGCGATTTAGCCTTGGACGCGTTCAGGCCCTATTACCAACGTATCTATCAGGCCCCGCTGGCCGAGGCCGACGTGCCATTGCCGCGGATGTTGGAAAACATGCGCTTCATCGTGCGTGACGCCGAGGATCGCCCACGTCTCTCCTTGGCCGGCCTCTTGCTCTTCGGCGAACGCCCGCAAGACGACCTCTACTACGCTCGCGTATCGGCCGTCCGCTGGCGGGGCCGAGAAGCCGGCGAGAGCATCATCGACCGCCAGGAGATCACCGGGCGCCTGCCGCAGCAGATCGAGCACAGCGTGGCCTTCGTCGAGCGGAATACGCCGCTTGCCACGTCCATTGAGGATGTCCGGCAAACGGACACCCCCCAGTATCCGCGGCCGGCCTTGCGAGAGGCCATCGTCAACGCCGTCGCTCATCGCGACTACAGCCTGACGGGCGCGCAGATCCTCCTCTACGTCTTCGATGACCGCGTCGAGGTCCGGAGCCCCGGCGGGCTGCCCAATACGGTGACGTTGGATAACATACGCACGCACTACAGCAGGGCACGCAATGAGACGATCGCCCGCGTGCTCTTCAATCTGGGGTACGTCAACAGCCTGGGCTCCGGCATCCCGCGCATGATCCGCTTGATGCGTGAACACACGGGGCGTGAACCTGAGTTCGACGTGATCGGCCGCCGCGTCGAGGGGCAGCAGTTCCTCGTCCGCCTATGGGGCACCCGCTCCGCTCGCGCTGGATAGCCATATCAAGCGTGGGTCCTCGCCCACCTATGGGGAAACAGGTGATGCAATGACCCTTCGCGACCGTTCATTTCAGATAGGCTACGGCCCCTCCGACGATCGTCTGCACGACTTCTACATCCCGGCCCTCAAAGCC
>CAYQZG010000051.1:17836-25378 GCA_964421785.1 uncultured Anaerolineales bacterium | reverse complement strand
TTTGGAACCCTCCAGCATTGGCTGAAGATGATGTCCCGGCTTATCCATTGGGAGATATTCCAGCGGGAGGAAGTGCCTACACCGAGGTCAACATGATTCCTGGTTTTGGACTCCCCCGTTTTGATGGTCAATTCGACGCCGAAAGCTACGGGTTTGATTCCTCTTCGTCAGTACCCGGATTCAGTGATGCGAGCGTACTGATGGACGAGGACGAGCCTGAGAGCGTCTACCTCCCGCTTACTGCGAGCAACCACATCTATTACCCGCCGGTGAATGTCCGAGAGCACACAACGGGTACCGATGGTGTCATAACTGTACCAGTGACCGGCGGCAGAACGGCCCAGTTCCGGTTCATTGATCTGCTTGGCGATCCGCTGAGCGGTATGGATGTGGTTGCCATCGAGAACCAATATGGCATAACCCTAATCGCCAACGGTAACCCCTTGGGCTACCACACCAAGATCGTGTCATTCCATGCATCTGACGACGCAGGATCAGCGCACCTTCAAGCACTCCAGGGCATGCAGGATATCACGATGATCCCCGTGGAGGAGGTCCGTGCGTACGCGGAAGATGAAGACATCATCATTGAGCACCTACAAGCGCTTCCGGACAACATGGAAGATTGGGAGCGTAAGCGGGGGACAGTTGATGCTCTTTGCGAGACGCTAGTGGAGAACCTGGGAGACCCGACAGCCCCTGCACAGCGGGCAGTAGTTATCAGCCGCGAGATCGCAGAGCTTGCAATACCGCGGAACCAGATTGAGGGTATCCAAGTGCTATCACCTGCTTCTGCCGGAGCACACATCGTTCTCCATATGTATGCTCACGCCATAGAGGAATTCACCACGCAGAAGTGCAAAGAGCTGCTTGGAGGACCAGGGCCATACGAGCACCGGATCGTAGAGAACAGTCGTATGGGAGCGTACCTGCTTACGTGGGACATGGCAATTGGAAACGAGAACGGAGTAGTGTTCGGGCAGGTCGCGGACAGTGAGACAGCAGACGGCATCTCGGATGCAACTGTTAGCTTGGACGATGATGCATTCACCACAAAGAGCCTCCCAAATGGGTGGTTTCGGATCGAAGGTGTATCGCCGGGTGATCACATCGTTGAGGTTACAAAAGCAGGATATGGCGCACGGTCTGCTACTGCTAGTGTTGTCGAAGATGAGGCAGTCTTTGTCGGCCCCCTGAAAATTGGGCCAGCAGATCCAGGCTTCTTGGTGATCGACAACGGCACCGGCGGACTCTTGACGTTCCAGGTTTTCCAGGATGACGAACTGCAGACAGAGCTCACTCTTGATGTCAACGAGGAGAGAACCTGCAGCTTGCCGCCTGGCGACTATCATCTGGTTGCTTGGGCGACTACGTGTACGAACCCAGGAACGTTGGATATCACCTTGAGCTCCGGTCAGTATCTGAATGTACGCGTGGTCTGTCAAGGAAACAAGGTTTCGGCGTGCTGTCCTGCAGGAGTGAGGGAGCGTCCAGCCGTGCCCTGATCTCAGTTGAACCTCTGGATGTCCTGAGTACCCGGGAGCGAGAAGGGTCTCCCCAATGCCAGATGCACACAAGATCCCGGTGAAGCACCGACGCCAATAGCCAGCTCAAGCCCGTGAGGCTGTTGAGCCTTCGTGCCCCCTCTCTGGCGTCCGACGAAAGCATGCGTTCATCTGGCGCCCATCATCTTCCTACCGCCCACGGACTTGACACCTCCCCAGTCTCACATAGACTTACCCTGTCGCCCAGTCCCGGCTCCATGAAAGGAGATCTCAATGAACGGTCGCTACCGCTGGTTCGTCGTCGCCATTCTGTTCACCTTTATGCTCCTCCACCAGGCCGACAAGCTGCTCATCGGCCCCCTCACCACGCCCATCATCGAGACCTTCGACATCACCAAGGCCCAGATGGGCGCCGTCTTCACCGGCGCCCTGGTCGTCGGCGCCATCCTCTACCCCATCTGGGGCTATCTCTACGACCGCTACGCGCGGCCCAAGCTGCTGGCCCTGGCCTCCTTCGTCTGGGGCTCCACCACCTGGCTCAGCGCCATCGCCCCCACCTACCCTCTCTTCGTCGCCACCCGCGCCTCCACCGGCATCGACGACTCTAGCTACCCCGGCCTCTACGGCCTGATCTCCGACTACTTCGGGCCGCAGATGCGGGGCCGCATCTACGGCCTGCTCCAGCTCACCATGCCCACCGGCTACCTGCTCGGCATGGTGCTGGCCCTCACGCTGCGCGCCAGCGTCGGCTGGCGCGGCGTCTTCCTCATCACCGGCTCGCTGGGCGTCCTCCTCTCCGCCGTGATCTTCTTCGCGGTGCGTGAGCGCCCGCGCGGCTGCTGCGAGCCGGAGCTGGCCGACCTGGAGCAGATCGGCATCCACCGCTTCGCCTGGGACGCCGCCCTCGACCTCTTCCGCAAGCCCAGCCTGCGGCTGCTCTTCGCCCAGGGCTTCTTCGGGGTCTTCCCTTGGAACGTGATCACCTACTGGTTCTTCCACTACCTGGAGACGGAGCGCAACTACACGGCGGACGCCGTGCTCACCACCATGTCGCTCGCCGTCGTCGTGCTGGCCGCCGGCTACCCCATCGGCGGATCTCTCGGTGACTGGCTCTTCAAGCGCACCCGCCGCGGGCGGCTGATCGTCTCCACCGCCGGCGTCCTGCTCGGGGCGATCTTCCTCCTCATCACCCTGAACGTCCCGGTGGGGAATCGCGGCCTCTTCCTCGGCCTGCTCAGCGTCACCGCCCTCTTCATCCCCTTCGCCTCCGCCAACGTGGTCGCCAGCGTCTACGACGTCACGCTGCCCGAGGTGCGCAGCTCCGCCCTGGCCGTACAGTACTTCATCGAGTCGGCCGGCGCAGCGCTGGCGCCCTGGCTGGCCGGCCTGATCGCCGACCGCACATCGCTGCGCGTCGCCATCCTCGCCATCTGCGTCTCCACCTGGATGATCTGCGCCGTCTGCTTCGTCATCGCCGCCTACCTCATCCCCGCGGACATCGAGGCCCTGCGCGGGCAGCTGCGGCGGCGCGCCAGGGGCGCGAGGCGTAAGGCGTAATGCGTGAGGCGTAATGCGTGAAAGGAGAGATTGCACAGCTATGAAGATGGAAATGAATCGGCCCGGACTGATGACCCTCTTCCTCTTCGCCGTCATCACCGTCGTTGGCTTTCTCCTCTGGGTGCCCGGCCTGACGCTGCTCTGGCTCATCCTGCGAGCCCTCGGCGTCTCCACCAGCCTATGGGCCATGGTCGAGGCGCTCTCCACCGCCGTGGCGGCGGCCGCGGTGCTCAGCGGGGGGTTCGTCGCCTACCGCGAGCTCTCGGAGATAGCCAGCACCCGCTATATGGAGGTGGCCGACAGGCTGTTCCAGGAGTTGAACTCGCCCGAGAATATCGAAGCCCGCCGCTGGGTCTTCCAGGAGCTCCCCGACGATCCAGAGGAAGGGCTGAGAACCCTCAGCTCGGAGGGGCAGGCACACGTCAAACGGGTCCTCAACTCCCTGGACCGCGTGGCGTTCCTGACGCAGTCGGGGTGGATACCCGGCGACCTCATCATGCCGTGGATGCACCCCATGATCGCCAAGTCCTGGGAGAAATTGGAGCCGTACGTGCGCTACGAGCAGCGGCGGCGGAACGAGCCCTATTACTACCAGCACGCGGCGGCCCTGGCGGAGCGCTGCAACGCCTGGCGCGAGGACCACGTGCACGACACGGAGATCAGGTGGGTCGAGGATGCGCTGTGAGGCCCGGCAGATGGCTGCCCCAGGCCATATCGACCGGCGCCACCGAGCTTGACAAGGATAACCGACCGGGAGTATACTATCAAGCAGCGACGGCTTGCACCGCGACATCGAACAACAAGGCAGTGCTTCAATCGAACGCGCAGACACCTCCCACCGCTACCGAAGCGAGAACTAGCGGGCGCCGCAAGCTCGAGAGGAAACGATGGCCAGCAGAGCGGAAAGGGAAGGACATGGGTTACCGACTGGAAGCAGACGAGTCATTCTCCGAGGGCGTCAAGCGCATCGCCCGTGAGCAGCTCGATCGGGCTACGGAGCAATTGACGCAGGCTGAGGATCGGGACGAGGCCGTCCACGAGGCTCGTAAGCACTTCAAGAAGATCCGCGCCGTCCTGCGTCTGGTGCGGGACGAGATCGGGCAGGATGTCTACAAGCCGGAGAACGTCTGCTACCGGGACGCGGGGCGAAGGCTGGCGCCCGTGCGGGATAGCTTCGTCAAGGTGGAGACGCTGGACCTGGTCACGGCGCGCTTCGCGGAGACGCTGGCGCCGGGCGCCTTCGAAGCGCTGCGTGAGGCGCTGGTTCGACGGCATGCAGAGACCAGGCACCGCATCCTGGAGGAAGAGCACGCGGCGGACGAGGTCGTGGTCACGCTGAACGAGGCCCGAGAGCGCATCGCCGGTTGGCCGGTTGAGCACGACGATGTCTCGGCGTTCGACGATGGGCTGCGGCGGGTCTACAAGCGCGGGCGCAACCGCCTGGCCGATGCCCGCGACGAGCCCGGCGTCGAGATGCTTCACGAGTGGCGCAAGCGGGTCAAGTATCTGTGGTATCATACACGCATCCTGCAGCCCATCTGGAGCGACCCGTTGGCGGAGCTGGCGGACGAGATCCACGACCTATCCAGCTACCTGGGCGACTATCACGATCTGGCCGTCCTGCGCGAGACCGTCGCCGGGGAGCCAGACGTATGCGGGGATGACCGCGTGGCGGAACACCTGGTCGGCCTGATCGATCGACGGCGGGCCGAGCTGCAGGCCGCAGCTTGGCCGCTGGGGGAGCGGATCTACGTCGAGACGCCTAGCACGTTCGTGGCGCGCATCAGCGCCTATTGGGAGATATGGCAGAGAGAGCAAGCGAGGAATATAGATTAGGTTATGATAGATCTTGGCGCCATACTGAAGATGGTCTCATCGGTGAACCTGGATACAGACACCCACCAGGCGCTCCTGCGCGCAGCGCGCGGGGAGGGTGGCGAGCAGGTCGAGGCTGCCATCGAGACGTTGGCCCGCGCCCTCGGCGTCGTCGATGACCATGGTGAGCTGAAAGAGGATACCGTCAGGGATCTGGCGGAAGAGGTCGGGTTGGAGACAGAGCGGGACCCGGAGATAGCTTAGGTCCGCCCCAACCTTCAAACGTCCCAGCCCAGCCCCGCTGGGCCACGTTCCAACCTTCAAACACCCAAACGAGGGAGCCATTAAATGACACCAATTGACCTGATCCTCACCGCCGACGATGTCCTCACTATGAACGAGGACTTCGACCTCTTCTCACCGGGTGCCGTCGGCATTGACGACGGCGCCATCGCGGCCGTCGGTCCGGCCGATGAGATCACCGCATCATACCAGGCCGACGACGTCGTCGACTGCACCGGATGCGCCGTGATGCCGGGCCTGATCAACGGCCATACCCACGCCCCCATGACCTTGCTCAGAGGGCTGGCCGACGACCTGCGGCTCGACGTCTGGCTTATGGGCTACATGATGCCCGTGGAGCGGGAGTTCGTGCGGCCTGACTTCTGCTGGCTGGGCGCCCAGCTGGCCTGTGCCGAGATGCTCCGCTCCGGCGTCACCTGCTTCGGCGATATGTACTACTACGAGGAGGCCGTCGCCGACGCCACCGCCGAGGCCGGCATGCGCGCCGTCTGCGCCCAGTCGATCCTCAAGTTCCCCACGCCGGACGCCGCCAGCTACGACGAGGGACTTCGACTGGCCCACGACTTCGTCGCCCGCTGGGCCGGGCACGGGCTGATCGTCCCCGCCATCGGGCCGCACGCCGCCTACACCGCCACGGCCGAGATGCTGCATCAGAGCAAGGATCTGGCCTTGGAGTACGACATACCGATTCACATCCACATCGCGGAGACCGAGCAGGAGGTCAAGGAGCATCTAGAGGCACGTGATATGGCCGTTGTGCCCTGGCTCGACCGCCAGGGCCTCTTCGACGCCAAGGTCACGGCCCACCACTGCGTCCACCTGGGGGAAAGCGAGATGCGCACACTCCGAAACCGCGGCGCCGGTGTCTCCCACAACCCTTCGAGCAACCTCAAGCTCTCCAGCGGCTTCGCTCCGGTCACCAAGATGGTGACGCTGGGGATCCCGGTCGCCATCGGAACGGACGGGGCGGCCAGCAACAACGACCTCGATATGTTCGAGGAGATACGACTGGCAGCCCTGCTGGCCAAGGGCGTCACCGAGGACCCCACCGCCCTGCCGGCCCGCCAGGCGCTGGCCATGGCCACGCGATTGGGCGCAGAGGCCCTCCACATCGCCGACCGAACCGGTTCATTGGAGGTCGGCAAGCGAGCGGATGTCGCTGTCGTCGACCTGGAGCGCCTCCACCTCACCCCCCAGTTCCATCGCCGCCTCGACAGCATCTACTCGCTGCTCGTCTACTCCGGGAAGAGCTGGGACGTGCGCCACGTTCTCTGCGACGGACGATGGGTGATGCGGGACCGCCAGCTTCTGACCCTGAACGTGGAGGAGCTGCAGCAAAGGGCCACCAGGGCCGCACGCCGCATCGACCACTTCTTGATCGAGCGCGAGGAGAGCGTGCTGAGCAAGCTCGTCGCCATCGGCGGCGTCAACCGCGTCGAGACCTTCGAGGTCCAGGTCAAGGTCCATCTCGACGATGCCACGTCCGTGGAGGCAGTGCTGGGGAGCGAGGAGATGCCCGTTGTGCGCTCGTCGTGGCGGCACCAGTACGACACCTACTTCCTCTTCGGCGGTGTGGAGAGCATAGGCGGCCCCCCGCCCCGCCTCCGCTATCGAGAGGACGAAATACTGAATGAGGACGGCGATTGCGAACACGTCGTCTACCGCCTCACCCTGATCGGCGAGACGAAGGAGCGGGAGTTCACCCGTTCAATCCTCCTCTCTCGCTCACGGTTCGACGCGCCCGCGACCCACAGCCGGCGATTCTACCGCGAGTACTTCCAGCCGGCGGATGAGTTGAAGGTGCATAAGGATAGACGACGCTACCACATCCGCTACGGCGGCACCGACTTCGCCATCAACCTAGACTGCGTGAACAAACCCTCGCTGCCCGGAGTCTTTCTGGAGATCAAGAGCCGCACCTGGTCGGCCCAGGACGCCGAGCGAAAGGCGGATCTGATCGGCAAGCTCCTCGACCTCTTCGACGTTGGGAAAGAGGTGGTCAAGCAGGAGTACGTGGAACTGGCCGCCGAGGAGGGATAGCTCACCTAGCGCGGGAACGTGATTTCTGCCCTGTTAGACGTCCGAAGTCTTCGTTGGTGACCGGGTCGACCCGCGATCCGCCAGGCTTCGGAAGTGCTTGGCCAGCGAGACTCATGTTGTCGTGGCGGATTGTGCCGTCGGGACGACGGCGCTCCAGCGGGACGACGGCGCTCCACATCGGCCGTCGGGACGACGGCGCTCCACGACGACGGCGCTCCAGCGGGACGACGGCGCTCCACATCGGCCGTCGGGACGACGGCGCTCCACGACGACGGCGCTCCAGCGGGACGACGGCGCTCCACATCGGCCGTCGGGACGACGG
>CAYQZG010000051.1:14786-17736 GCA_964421785.1 uncultured Anaerolineales bacterium | reverse complement strand
GACGACGGCGCTCCACATCGGCCGTCGGGACGACGGCGCTCCACGACGACGGCGCTCCACGACGACGGCGCTCCAGCGGACCGCCCGAGACCTGCTACTCAGCCTCGGCGACGGCCGCTTCGAGCAGCTCCCGCCCGATGACCACCGCGCGCTCTGGCTCCTGCGCGTGCTCCACCAGCACCGCCGCCGCATACCGCGGCGAATCCCCCCGGGTCGCCCCCAGGAACCAGGCGTGCGGCGCCCCCTCCCCCGCCACCGCGACGCCCCAATGCCCCCACACCGCGCCCCGACCCCCTTCGTCCGCGTTCCACCGCCGCCAGGCGGAGAGCACCTGCCGGGCATGAGCGCGTGAGAGCACACGGTTGGCGGACGGCTCCGGAGCGTCGGCGGATTGTGCCGTCGGGACGACGGCGCTCCAGTCGGCTGCCCCAGCGTCTTGCCGGTCGCCCTCCCCGGTCTGCACACGCTCGGCCAACAGCGGATCCGGCATCGTCCCGCCGTTGGCCACCGTCGCCGCCACCAACGCCATCTGGAGGGGCGAGACCGTCAGCGCACCCTGCCCGAGCGCCTCGGCCCGCGTGGAGGAGATCACCGCCCCGCTCCAGTCCGATGACTCCGTGGGAATCGCAAACGGAGGGGGAACCGTGAGCCGCCAGCGCTCCATCGCCCCCGCCAACCCGTCCCTGCTCATGCGCTCCCCCAGCGCGCCCATGGGAGCGGGACAGCCGGCCGCATAGGCGCTGGCCAGCGTAGCTGCGCCCTCGGGGGCCGGGGCTGCGAGCCCTGAGCAGCCCACCCGCACACCGTCGACGAGGACCGGCTCCGTCATCGCCGGGCCAACGTCGACCTGCAGATCATCCACCAGACCCTCTCTCAACGCCTCCGCCACCACGACCGTCTGGAGGGCCACGCCGGGCTGATAGAGACCCTGCGTGGCGCGGTTCACCAACGGGGCCGACCCATCGTCTCGCAGCTGCTCCCACTCCTCGGCCAGCTGCGCGGGATCAAACGTGGGGGCGGAGCCCATGACCAACACCCGCCCGGTCTCCACCTCCAGCACCACCGCCGCACCCGCCTCCCCGGCCAGCGCCTCCTGCGCGCGCCGCTGAAGCGCAGCGTCCAACGTCAACTGGACGTCCCGGCCCTGCGGCGCCCGGTGCAGCACCTCCGCCCAGCGCTCCTCCCAGACGCCCCGCCCGGCCTCCCCGCGCAGCGTCTCGTCGAACGCCGCCTCGATCCCGCCGGTCCCGTAGCGCAGACTGGCGTAACCGACCACCGGGGCTGCCTGGGGCACGGGATACGTCCGCGTCACGAGACCCGACGGCCCCACCGTGACGCCCGCCAGAATCTCCCCGTCCCGATCCAGGATGCGCCCGCGCACGATGCCTCGCTCGTACGTCACCCGACGCGGGTTGTCCTCCCGAGCCACCAGCCAATCAGACCGGACCACGCTCCAGTACCCACACGACGCAGCCAATGCGACCAGGGCGATGGCGAGGACGCCGGCCGTGCGCCGTATCGGCCCAACGTTCCAACGTTCAAACGTTCCAACGTGCCAACGCACAAGCCAACCCCTCCTCCGGCCAGACTGATCTGAGATGCGCAGCAGCAGGCCGAGCGCGATGAACGTGGAAAGCAGTGAGGACCCACCGTAGGAGAGGAAGGGCAGGGTCACGCCGGCGATGGGAGCGAGCTTCACGTTGGCGGCCATAATCACCCAGGCCTGGATGATCAACCCTGCCGTCAGACCGGCAGCCAGATATCGCTCAAAAGCGCGGCCGGCGCCAGAGGCAACCCGGAAACCACGCAGCAGAAGGATGCCGTACAGCGCGATCACCGCCAGCAGACCAACCAGGCCAAACGACTCACCAATCGCAGCGAAGGTGAAATCGGTGTGAACCGCGGGGATGGTCGTCGGTTGCCCCAAACCCAGGCCCTCCCCCAGAATGCCGCCCGCCCCGAAAGCCAGCAGCGACTGAACGATCTGAAACGACCAATCCGCGGCCCCCGACCAGGGATCCAGCCAGGCGTCGACGCGCAGCGCCAGCCGCGCCGAGGTGGTGTAGCCTATCACCCCGGCCGCTCCAAACAGAGCCAACCCCACGATGACGTAGCCCCACTCGCCCGTCGCCAGGTACAGCATCGAGAGGAACGTCAAGAACAACAACATCGCAGCCCCCAGATCCTGCTGCGCGGCCAGAAGCAGGACCGCCAGCCCGAACATCATCAGCAGTGGCCCGACGGTGGCCAGCGGAGGCAATCGGATCAGCCACACCCTCCTTCCCTCGGAGACGAGCAGCCGCCGTCTATCGGCCAGGTAAGAGGCCAGGAACACCACCATCAGCAGCTTGAGCGGCTCCGAGGGCTGGAAGTAGGCGCCGCCCAGGCCCAGCCAGAGCCGCGGCCCCGACCCCGAGGGGTTCACGCCCAGAAGCAGCGTGGCAGCCAGCAGGGCCAGCCCCCCCACCAACCACGTATACCGGTAGCGCCGCAGCCAGCGCAGGTCCCGTCCCACCTCGACGACGACCAGCATCGCCATCGTGCCCAACATCAACCACGTCGCCTGCCGCCGGAGGAAGTTTGGGGCCACGCGCCCCACCATCAACAGCCCCCACCCACTCAGAAGCGCCCCCGTCGGCAGAAGTAGAGGGTCACGGTTTGGCAGGTGACGGCAAAGCGTCACATGAGCGGTGGCAAGGGAGACCAGGAAGACACAACAGGTGATCGCCAGATGATAGACGTCGAATCGGGCGTAGACGAGGTGCAGCGTGATGGCCGCGGCGACCACGAAGGCCACCGCCAGCGCCAGCAGAAGCCGCTCGCGGCCGTTGTCGCCCACCGCCAGGATCGAGAACTCGATTAGCTCATTCGGCTCAGTCTGATCAAGGCGCATAGGCGGCATCATCCTCACGTTTCACGCTTTACGCTTCACGCTTCACGTTTCACGCTT
>CAYQZG010000051.1:0-14686 GCA_964421785.1 uncultured Anaerolineales bacterium | reverse complement strand
GCCGAGACGGCCCCTATCCCCGCTCTGCGAACCACCACGGCGGTTCCGCGCCCCCTCCCCCTAGGCCAGGTACTTATCCACAATCGGCCCAAGCTTCTCCTTCGTATCCTCCGGGATCACCTCCCGATTGGTCAGCATGGCGGTCGCCAGAGCTTCACTGCACGCACAGTCCCGCTCGATCCCGTCCAACTGGCCCACCAGGGCGCGAATCGCCTCCTGCGCCAGGGCCGTGTTCCGCTGCAGAATGCGAATCACCGCCTCCACGCTGACCTCCTCCTCGGTCTCGTGCCAGACATCGTAGTCGGTGACGTGGGCCATCACCGCGTAACAGATCTCCGCCTCCCGGGCCAGGAACGCCTCCGGGCTGCTCGTCATGCCGATGATATCCATGCCCCAGGAGCGGAAGGTGAAGCTCTCGCATTTCGTGCTGAAACGCGGCCCTTCGATGGTGATGAAACGACCGTGTGGATGCACCGTCCCTCCCGCGGCCTTCACAGCCTCCCCCAGCAGCAGCGAGAGGCGCGGACAGAACGGCTCGGCCGTGCCAATGTGGGCCACCAGCCCATCGCCAAAGAACGAATACGCCCGCTGCTTCGTGAAGTCGAACAGCTGGTCGGGGATCACGATCTCCCCCGGATGGAGCGTCTCCCGCAGAGAGCCACAAGCGCTCACTCCGATGATCTGTTCCACGCCCAGGCTCTTGAAGGCGAAGATGTTGGCCCGATAGTTGACCTCCGTCGGCATCAGCCGATGCCCGCGTCCGTGGCGGGCCAGGAAGGCGACGGGCACATCGTCGATCGTGCCCACGAGTACGTCATCTGAGGGCTCGCCGAAAGGCGTGCTTATCCTCCGTTCCTCGACGTTCGACAGCCCCTCCATATTGTAGAGGCCGCTGCCGCCCAGGATGCCGATGCGGACCGGGCCGGATTGCGTACTAGCGTTCATTGGGTCTCCTTGTGCGTTGGCGCGTTGAAACGTTGAAACGTTGGAACGTGGCCCAGCGGGGCTGGGCTGGGACGTTGAAACGGCCTATTGCCGATAAAGACGATGGTCGCGCACATACCGCTCGACGGATGCGGGAACCAGGTATCGGATGGGTAACCCGGCGGCTACCCGCCGCCGCAGGTCTGTCCCCGAGATCTCCAGATGAGGCGCATCCAGCCACGTCAGTCGCTCTGCGATAGGCAGTTTCTCCGCCAATGACGCCAGATCGGCCTCCCAGCCCGGTCGCTGCATCACGCCCAGCCGGGCGAACGCCAGGATGGATGCTGGATCACGCCAGCCCGCGAACTCGGCCAGACTGTCCCCCCCCATCAAGAAGAAGCACGTCGCACCTGGATACGTCTCACTCAGGATACCCAGCATATCGACCGTGTAGTGAGGGCCGGGCCGCTCCACGTCCACTCGCGAAAGTAGAAAGGCCGAGTTACCGGCCACGGCCGCCTCTACCATCGCCACGCGGTGGCGTACCGCAGTGACCGGCCGCTCAGGCTTGTGAGGAGGCTGGCCGGCGGGAACGAAGAGCACTCGATCTAAATCGAGTTGCGCAAGGGCGTTCTCGGCCAGGACCAGATGGGCATAATGCGGCGGGTCAAACGTCCCCCCCATCACACCGAACCTGGCGGCTCCCTTCATGGAAAAGGGAAGCGGCCCGGGGACGGGCTTGGCGGTTCGCGTCGTGGGACCTGGCATCCGAATGTAAGAATCTACTTACTCTTCCCAGACGAAGTCCATATCGCCGATCATGACTGTATCACCCGGCTCAACCCCAACCTCACGCAGCATCTGCGTGACCCCCATACGCCGCAATTGGCGCTGGAACCGCTGCACCGACTCGTCCAGATTCCACACCGTCATCGCCGCCAGACGCTCCAGGGCGACGCCGCTGACCCGCCAGCCACCCTTCACCCGCTCAACGGCAAGCCGCCCGGCCCGGGCCTGGTCCTCCTCCTCAAGGCGGAAGACGGGCAACTGCTCCGGCTCAGGCTCCTCCTCGGGCATCTCGGCCAGCATCGTCGCCGCCCGATAGAGCAGACTGCGGGTCTCCTCCCCGGTCAGGGCCGAAATCGCCATCACCGGATACCCCTCCCGCTCCAGCGCCTCCCTTACCTCCGGCCACCGTTCCTCGGCCTGGGGCATATCCACCTTGTTGAGCGCCACCAGCTGCGGCTTCCCCGCCAGATCCTCGCTGAACGCCTTGAGCTCCGCATTGATAGCGTCAAAATCCTCCAGGGGATCCTCCGAAAGACCGTCGAGCAGGTGAATCAACACCCGTGTGCGCTCGACGTGGCGCAGAAACTCGTGGCCCAACCCCCTGCCCTCCGAGGCCCCCTCGATCAGGCCGGGAATGTCCGCCACGACGAACTCCGTCTCACGATCCAGCACCACCACGCCCAGATTCGGCTGAAGCGTCGTGAAGGGATAAGCAGCGATCTTGGGGCGCGCCGCCGTCGTAGCCGCCAGGAGCGTCGACTTGCCGGCGTTCGGCATCCCCACCAGCCCCACGTCGGCCAATACCTTCAACTCCAGGCGCAGCCAGCGCTCCTCGCCGGGCTCGCCATGCTCCGCGACCCGGGGAGCCTGATCGGTAGAGGAAGCGAAGCTGGCGTTGCCTCTCCCCCCTCGCCCCCCTTGGGCCACGATCAGCTCCTCCTCCGACTCGGTCAGGTCACCCAGCAGCTCGCTCGTCTCAGCATCGTAGACCATCGTGCCCGGCGGCACCGCGACACGCACGTCCTCGCCGGAGGCACCGCGCTGATTGCTGCCGCGACCGTGAGCCCCTCGCGCCGCCTTGAAGTGAGTCCGCTTGCTGAAGTGGTAGAGCGTGCTCCGGTGGGTATCGACGTAGAGCACCACGTCCCCCCCGTCGCCACCGCTGCCGCCGGATGGGCCACCGTGGGGCACGTACTTCTCCCGACGGAAGGCGACCACGCCGTCCCCTCCATCACCCCCTTTGACGTAGACCCGCGCCTCATCATAGAACATTGCGTCATTAGGATACCGCAAACGGGCCGTTAGTCAAGAAAAAACAGTGCGTGAGGCGAGGCAGCGATCCACCTGCCCCGGTCAGCGGGTGAATCGCGGTCCAACACACCCCTGCTATGCATCGCTCGTCAGCGCCGCCTCGGGCGACACCTGCCCGACGTGGCCCAAGCCCCTCCACTCGCGCCATGCCAGCGTCCACATCGTCGAGAAGTAGCTCGTTATCGTCCCCTTGATCGCCAATAGGACCGGCCAGAGGATGCAGCAGAGCACCATCACGAATCCCGGCAGAAGGAGAACCACGCCGAGCACGGCGGAGATCACAATCTGGAGCAAGAAGAGAATGAGCGCCGGCCCGATATTCCCCATCAGCACGTTAAGCCCCTGTCGGTAGGAGGCAATCACACCCAGGTCATCCAGCATGCAAGCCCGGTTGGCAAACGTCCGGAGAAGGCTCAAAATCAGAGCGATGGGGATCAACACACAGGCTAGTAGAAACAGCACGATCGCAAGCCCGGCGCCGGACGCATACGAAGCCGGTTCTCCCAACAGGCCGTAGACGCCGGCGAACACGCCTGCCGCCCCGAGGACAATGATGAGCAAGAGAAACCCGGGGATTGCCGGCAGGATGCCGATGCCCAGCAAGCGCCATCCCTTGCGCCATCCCGCGCTCCAGGCCTGAGCGAACGTCGACGCCCCACCGCCGTCGATGGTGCTCACCCCGGCGATCAGCCCTCCCCGCGCGATCGTCGAGACGATCCAGAGGGCAATCCCCACCAAGACCGCCAGGCTGACGAGCACCAGGACGCCGACGATGATGACCACCTCCGGCACGCCGAACTCGTCACGAACGTCGGGGACATCCCATCGCGGCATGTCAAAATCGAAATCCCCCTCCCCGGATGGAAAATCGACGTTGCCGCCGCCTGCGGTGCCTCCCCCTCCACCGTTGCCACTCCCCAGCGCCACGATCACGCCGAGAAGGATCAGGAACTTGTTCTCCCAGATAATCTTCCAGGCACGACTCAGGGTCTTTCCATAGTCCATGTTACGCTCCTCATCTTGTTGGTTCATTGACCATGAAGGGCAGCGGAGCAACTCATGCTGCACCCGCAACCCCTCCACCTCCCATCGACGTCGGCCCCGCAGCGCCGGCGGAGCGGGACGCCCACCTCGCTGGAGGCCGATCTCGTCTTATCTACGCAGTTCACCCCAAGAGAGTTGCACGTTCTATGCGCGTGATCACCACCAGGTGAACAACAGCCATCTCGTCCGATCCCGCGGCTACGTCAGGATCGCTCCCTCGCTGGCAGAGGAGACCATCGCCGCGTAGCGTGCCAGATAGCCCTCGCTCACCTGCGGATGCGGGGGACGCCACGCCGCCCGGCGGCAACTCAGCTCATCCTCGGACACGTGGAGCTCCAGCCGCTTGTTTGGGATGTCGAGTTCAACCTCATCCCCCTGCTCCACCAGCGCGATAACGCCTCCGGCCGCTGCCTCCGGCGAGATGTGACAGACTGACGCGCCGCGCGTGGCACCGGAGAAGCGCCCATCGGTCAGCAGCACCACATCCTCGTCCAGACCCATCCCGGCCAGCGCCGAGGTGGGCATGAGCATCTCCCGCATACCCGGCCCTCCCCGCGGACCTTCGTAGCGAATCACGACCACGTCGCCGCGTTCGATCCTTCCTTCGAGAATGGCCGCCATGGCCGACGCTTCGCCCTCGAACACGCGGGCCGGACCTCGATGCGACATCATCCTCGAGCTGACCGCCCCCGCCTTGACCACGGCGCCATCGGGCCCCAGGTTGCCCCACAAGACAGCGATGCCGCCGCTGGCGCTGTGGGGCTCCTCAGCGGAGCGAATCACAGAGCCTCTACTCTTCACACCTCGCAGGTTCTCGGACAACCTCGCGCCGGTCACGGTTGGGACGTCGCCGTGGAGTCGCCCAATACTGTGCAGCTCCGCCATCACCGCCGGGATACCACCCGCCTCGTCGAGATCCTGCATGTGGTGGGGGCCGGACGGGCTGAGCTTGACGAGATAGGGCGTCCGGGCACTCACCTCGTCGAAGGTGTTTAGCGGCAGGGAGACGCCCGCCGCGTGCGCCACGGCCGGGAGGTGGAGCACCGTGTTCGTCGAGCCGCCGATCGCCATGTCGACCGCTATGGCGTTCTCGAAGGCCGCCTCGCTCATGATGTCGCGCGGCCGGATCTCCCTCTCGACCAACGCCATGACCTGCACACCGGCCCTCTTCGCCAACCTCAGTCTCGCCGCCGTCACCGCCGGCACAGTGCCGTTCCCCGGCAACCCCATACCCAGCGCCTCCGTCAGGCAGTTCATCGTGTTCGCCGTGAACAGACCGGCGCAAGACCCACACCCGGGGCAGGCCGCCAGCTCCAAGGCCTCCAGGCTCTCCCGGCTCATCTGTCCGGCCTGCACCTGTCCCACGGCCTCGAACATCGTCTTGACGTCCACGTCCGAACCCTGATAGCGTCCGGCCATCATCGGCCCACCGCTGACGAAGACGGCGGGAACGTTCAAGCGCGCGGCGGCCATCAGCATCCCAGGCACAATCTTGTCGCAGTTGGGGACGAACACCAGCCCATCGAAGGGATGGCCCATCGCCATGACCTCCACAGAGTCGGCGATGAGCTCGCGGCTGGGCAGCGAGAAGCGCATGCCCGGATGACCCATAGCGATGCCGTCGCAGACCCCGATGGTGTTGAACGCTAAGGGCGTGCCGCCGGCCATCCGCACGCCGGCCTTGACCGCTTCTGCAACCCGATCGAGGTGAACGTGCCCCGGCACGATCTCATTGTAGGCGTTGACCACCCCGATCAGCGGTCGATCCAGCTCCTCCGGCGTCAAACCGGTGGCATAAAAAAGGCTCCGGTGAGGAGCCCTTTCCAATCCCCGCTTCGCCTTGTCGCTACGCATATCTCTCCTTTGGATACCTACTCATCTCTCGTTATCGTCACAACTGCGCCACCACCAGATCCCCCATCTCCTCCGTCCCGACCGTCTCCACCCCCGAACCGGCGATGTCGCACGTGCGCCCCTCTTCCAACACGCTCTCGACAGCCTCCTCCACGGCCTCCGCTTCCTCCTGAAGCCCCAGCGAATAGCGCAGGAGCATGGCCACGCTGAGAACAGTGGCCAAGGGATTGGCGACGCCCCTCCCGGCGATGTCCGGCGCGCTGCCGTGGATCGGCTCGTAGACGCCGAACCGTCCCGTCGACAGCGACGCCGAGGGCAGCATGCCCATCGACCCCGCCAGCATGGAGGCCTCATCGGTGAGGATATCCCCGAACATATTGCCTGTCAAGAGGACGTCGAAATCGGATGGGCGGCGCAGTAGCCTCATGGCTGCCGCATCAACCAGCACGTGCTCCAGCGTCACGTCCGGGTACCCCCCCGCCACCTCCGTCACGACCCGCCGCCAGAGGCGTGACGCAGCGAGCACGTTGGCCTTGTCGACCGAGGCGACCAGCCCCCGCCGCTCGCGCGCCAGGCGGAAGGCCTTGTGAGCGATGCGCTCCACCTCGTCGGCGTGGTAGGCCATGGTGTCGTACGCCGTTGGATCCTCCTCACTCGCCTCGCGCCGCCGCCCGAAGTAGATCCCCCCCGTTAGCTCGCGCACGACGAGCAGATCCACGCCCTCCAGCCGCTCCGGGCGCAGCGGCGAGGCGCCCACCAGCGCCGGATAGACGCGAACAGGACGCAGATTGGCGAAAAGCCCCAGGCCCTGGCGTAGACGGAGCAGCCCCTGCTCCGGCCGCACCTCCGCCGCCGGGTCGGACCACTTGGGACCGCCGACAGCTCCCAGGAGCACCACGTCGGCCCGGCGACACGCTTGCAGTGTCGCCTCTGGCAGCGGATCGCCGACGGCATCAATCGCGCAGCCGCCGATCAGCGCCTCCTCGAACCTGAACCGGTGGCCGTGCCGCTCCGCCACCGCCTTCAAGGTCTTGACGCCCTCGGCCACAACCTCTGGGCCGATGCCGTCGCCGGGCAACGTCGTGATATGTGCTTGCATCGATTCTCCATCCAACGCCAGTCCCTGCTGACCTTACGCTGCTGCAGAACAATGGCGTCCCCACAACCTTCCCGAAAGCTACATGGCACCAAGGCTAACCAAGAAAATGTCGTTACCAAAAACTTCTGATCCTGCCGGAATCTCCGTAGCAGCTTTCGGGAAGGTGCCGGAAGCCACGGCGAGCCAGCTACAGGGAATGCCTGCCCGAGCCGCAGCACATATCCAGAATCGCGGCCTCGGGCTCGACGCCCAGCAGAGCGGTCGTTCGTTCGATCTCGGTGGGAGCCGACTCCCAATGTCGATCGCTGAACAAGAAGGGCGCCATCGTCTCCCAGAAATCGTCCCTTTCATGCCATGCCTTCATACGGAAGCCCTCCTGCAACCAGCCCATACTCCACCGCGTCGGCCAGCGCCAGCCAACTCGCCTCGATGATATTGGCCGATGCCCCAACCGTGGTCCAACGCCGGGTCTCGTTCTGCATATCGATCAGCACCCGCGTCGTCGCTGCCGTGCCCCGGTTGCCATCGAGGATGTGCACCTTGTAGTCGGCAAGGTCGAAATCGGCCAGATGAGGATACGTCGGCACCAATGCCTTGCGAAGCGCCGCATCCAGCGCGTTGACCGGCCCGTTCCCCTCGGCGGCCATGTGGAACTCCTCATCTCCCACGCGGACCTTGATGGTCGCCTCGGCAAACAAGCCGCGCCCCTCGCGATGCTCCACCACAACCATGAAGTCGAGCATCTCGAACGGCGGCTCGTAGCCCGGCCGGGCTCGGTGCAGCAGCATCGCCACCGATCCCTCGGCGGCCTCGAAGCTAAACCCACGATGCTCCAGCTCCTTGATCGTGCTCAGCACGTCCGGCAGGTCCTCCAGCCTCTCGTGGGAGATACCAAGCTCCTCCGCCTTGCTGCGCAAGTTGCCGCGCCCGGAGAGCTCCGAGACGAGCACACGAGACCTGTTCCCCACGGCAGCCGGATCCATATGCTGATAGCTCCGCGGGTTGCGCCGCATCGCCGAGACGTGAATGCCTCCCTTGTGGGCGAAGGCGCTCCGCCCCACAAAGGGCGCCTCCCGCCGTGACGTCTGGTTGGCGATCGAGGCAACCGCCCGCGCCGTGCGGGTCAAGTGCTTCAAGCGATCACGACCCACGTCCCCGGCACCCAGCCCCATCTTCAACACCAGGTTGGGGATCAACGAACAGAGGTTACCATTGCCGCACCGTTCCCCGTAGCCGTTCATCGTGCCCTGGACGTGGGTGGCACCTCCGCGGACCGCGGCCAGGCTGTTCGCCACCGCCAAGTCACTGTCGTTGTGGGCGTGGATGCCCAGCGACACGGCCGACAAGCCCTCACGCTTGGGGAAAGCGGCCCTCACCTCCCGTGTGATTCTCTCGATCTCCCAGGGCATCGAACCGCCGTTGGTGTCGCACAGCACCAGCACGTCCGCGCCCCCCTCTACGGCCGCGCGCAACGTCTCCAACGCATAGCCTGGATCGGCCTCATAGCCATCGAAGAAATGTTCCGCATCGTAGATCACCTCACGGGAGAGACGCTTGAAAGCGGCCACGCTCTCCCGGATGATGCGCAGATTCTCCTCGGGCGTGGCACGCAGCACGTCCTCCACGTGGAGCATCCAACTCTTGCCAACGATAGCGACCACCGAGGTGTCCGCCTCCAACAGCGCCTGGATGCTCGGATCCTCCTCGGGCCTGTTCCCCACCCGGCAGGTGCTGCCGAAGGCCGTGACCCGGGTCTGCTCCAGATTTAGGCTCTGTACGCGCCGGAAATACTCGACGGCCTTCGGATTCGATCCCGGCCAGCCTCCTTCGACGTACTGCACGCCGAGGCGGTCGAGAAGCTTCGTGATCCTCAATTTGTCGTCCACTGACAGGGAGATGCCCTCCCCCTGCGTTCCATCTCGCAACGTCGTGTCGTAAAGCGCTATGTGTGGTTTTTCCATCATCCTCTCCTGTTTCGCTCACTGGTTGACACTCCAACCACACTTGCCAAAGGGGCAGACTCCCAAAGTCTTGGAGTCCACGCCCAACGCAATATAGGGGCGCTCACAGAACGATTCCTGGCCTGTCTAGCATGATCGTGCAGACTTCGGAAGTCTCTTGGCGGGAAACGAGGTTGTAGGATTAAGGCCGGGTGCAACAGGCCCATCGCACGTGGACATGGTACGCTCCTAGACCCCGTCTCGGGGTCGCCCCTCGGCGTGAACCGCCCAGGTCGCTCTGCCTTCCCGCCTGCGAAGCCCTCAAGGACGAGGACTCGGAGCCCAAACGAACATGGTACGCTCCTAGACCCCGTCTCGGGGTCGCCCCCTCAGCCCATCCGCTCGCTCGTGTACTCTACCAGTCCCCCTGCCGCGATGATGTCCATAATGAAGCTCGGGAACGGCGACGTGTGATACGTGCATGCCGTGCGCAGGTTCGTAATCGTACCGGCGCGCAGATCGACCCGCAGTCGATCGCCCGCCATGGTCCCCTCCACGGCCTCGGCACACGTCAGGATCGGCAAACCGATGTTGATGGCATTCCGGTAGAAGATGCGGGCAAAGCTCTCGGCGATGACGCACGAGACACCAGCGCCCTTGATCGCCAGCGGCGCGTGCTCCCGCGAGGAACCACAGCCGAAGTTCTGCCCGGCGACGATCACCTTCGGGGCACCATCCCCCGATGCCACTCTGCCGGCAAAGGAGGGATCCACGTCCTCCATGCAGTGGAGCGCCAGCTCCTCCACCGTGGAGACGTTCAGATACCGCGCCGGAATGATGGCATCGGTGTCCACGTGATCACCGCACGTCCAAACCTTACCCTCGATCAACACACACTCCCCCCTACCCTACGCCTCACGCCTTACGCATTACGCCTCACGCATTACGCCTCACGTTTTTCGCAACCCGCCACCCTAAATCTCATCAGGATGTGCGATGCGCCCCGCCACTGCACTCGCTGCGGCGACAGCCGGTCCCGCCAGATAGACCTCGCTCGCCGGGTCACCCATCCGCCCCCGGAAGTTACGATTGGTCGTGCTCACAGCTCGCTCGCCGGCCGCCAGAACGCCCATATGTCCCCCCAGGCAAGGGCCGCACGTCGGCGTGCTGACGACAGCGCCGGCCTCGATGAAGGCTTCCACCAACCCCTCGCGCAGCGCGTCGAGGGTCACCTGCTGTGTCCCGGGGATGACGATGCAGCGCACGTCCGAACGGATCCGCTCTCCCCGCAAAACCTCGGCGGCGACGCGCAGATCCTCCAATCGCCCGTTCGTGCAGGAGCCGATGACCACCTGATCGACATCGATGCCCCTCGCCTCGCTCACCGGCCGTCCGTTCTCCGGCAGATGCGGGAAGGCAACCACCGGCTCGATCTCGCTCACGTTGATCTCGAGGATCTGCTCGTAGTCGGCGTCGGCATCCGCGTCGAGCACCGCGTAGTCCCGCGAGACCCGGCCGTCCACGTAGGCGCGGGTGACCTCATCGACGGCGAAGAGCCCCGCCTTGCCGCCGGCCTCAATCGCCATGTTGGCCATGGTGAACCGCCCGGCCATCGAGAGCTGATCGATCACCGGACCGGCAAACTCTATCGCCTTATAGAGCGCACCGCTAACGCCGATCTCACCGATGGTATGCAGAATCAGATCCTTGCCGCCCACCCAAGGCTGCAGCTCGCCGCGGTACACGACGCGGATCGTCTCCGGCACGCGAAGCCAGACGCGTCCCGTCGCCATCGCAACGCCGATATCTGTGGAGCCCATGCCGGTGGCAAAAGCACCCAGTGCCCCGTACGTACAGGTATGAGAATCGGCTCCCACAACGAGCTCGCCCGGCGCCACCAGGCCCTGCTCCGGCAGCAGCACGTGCTCGATCCCGGCCCGCCCTACGTCGAAATGGTGAGGGAGGCCCTGAGCCCGGGCGAACTCACGCACAAAGCGGCACTGCTCCGCCGACTTGATATCCTTGTTGGGCGTGAAATGATCGGCCACCAGCACCACCCGCTCGATGTCGAATACGCGGCCGCCGCATCCGCCCACAGCCGCTCCGTCACCGAGACTCTCGAACACACGAATGGCGATAGGTGCGGTGATGTCGTTGGCAAGCACGACGTCCACCTGGGCCTCCACGAGATCGCCTGGCCACACGTCCCTGCTGCCAGGCACAGGGTGCACCTCACCGTCCCCCACATGGGCGGCGATGATCTTCTCTGCGATTGTATGCCCCATCAGCGGTCCTTCAGCGCCTGGTCCGCGGCTTGGCCCCCAGTCCCTCACCGCACCACTTGGCCGACCAGCCGCGCGGTTCGGCAAACTTCTTACCGCCGGGCTTTGAGACCTCCGGTTGGCGTCGCTTAGGACCCAGACCATGGCCACACCACTTCGCGGCCCAACTGCGTGGCTCTGCGAATTTCCTTGCATTGCGATCAGCTTGAGTACCCATTTTTTCCTCCATGAATCAGCACATGCTCCAAGCTTATTGAACCAAGACGTGCCAACCCCACGACAAGCTACCGAGGGGCGGCCGCCGGTTCCCGTTGACTATCCTTTCGTGCGGCGATCAGACGATTGAGCGCGAACATATACGCCTTCGCGCTGGCGGCGATGATGTCGGTGTCGGCGCCGTGGCCGCTGAAGACCTGCCGTCGGTCGCCGTTCACCGGCTCCTCGGCCTGGATGCGGATGGTCACCCGGCCGACGGCGTCAATCCCTTCGGTCACCGCCTGGATCGAGAACTCGATCAGCTCATTCGGCTCGCCGATGACGCGGTTGATCGCACGATAGACGGCGTCCACCGGCCCCGTGCCGTGATCGGCATCGCAGACGACGGAACCATCGGGCCTCCGCACCCGCACGGTGGCCGTCGGGATGCTGCGGTCACCACAGCTCACCTGGATCTGCTCCAGATGATAGGTCTCGTCGAAGAACATCTGCGCCTCGTCGGCCACGATGGCCTCCAGATCGCGGGTGTCGACCGTCTTCTTCTTGTCGGCTACCTCCAGGAATCGCCGGTAGACCTTCTCAAACTGCTCTTCATCGAGCGCGTAGCCCAGCTCGGCCAGCCGATGTCGCAGACCGTGCCGGCCCGACCGCGCCGAGAGCACGATGGCCGACTCCGGCGCGCCGACGTCCCGAGGATTGATGATCTCGTACGTCGTTCGTTCCTTGAGAACGCCATCCTGGTGGATGCCCGACGAGTGGGCGAACGCGTTGGCCCCCACAATCGCCTTGTTCGGCTGCACGGTGATGCCCGTCAGCTGGCTCACCATCCTGCTCACCGGGTAGATGCGGCGCGTATCGAGACCCGTATCGAGGCCGAAAAGATCGCGGCGCGTCCTGAGCGCCATCACCACCTCCTCCAGGGAGGTGTTGCCCGCCCGCTCGCCGATGCCGTTGACCGTCACCTCCACCTGACGGGCGCCGTTCCGCACACCGACCAGTGTGTTCGCCGTGGCCATCCCCAGATCGTTGTGGCAGTGGACCGAGATGACGGCCTGGTCGCTGTTGGGCACGTTGTCGACGATGCCCCGAATCAGCGCCCCAAACTCCTCCGGAGACGTGTAGCCCGTCGTGTCCGGGATATTGATCACGGTGGCGCCGGCAGCGATGACGGCCTCCAGCACCCGGTAGAGATAGTCGGGGTCGGCCCGCCCCGCGTCCTCCGTGTAGTACTGCACGTCCTCCACGAAGCGCTTGGCGTATCTGACGGCATCCACCCCCATCTCCAACGCGCCCTGCCGGGTGGTGCGCAGCTTATGCCTGACGTGCACGTCGGAGACGCCGAGGCCTGTGTGGATGCGTGGGCAGGCAGCGTCCTGGAGCGCTTCGGCCGCGGCCTCAATATCCTTTCGGTTCGCCCGGGTCAGCCCGCAGACGACGCAGTCACGGATGTCCTGCGAGATGCGCCTCACAGCCTGGAAGTCGCCCGGCGAGGAGATAGGGAACCCCGCCTCGATGACGTCCACGCCCATGGACGCCAACGCACGGGCGATCTCCACCTTCTCGTCGACGTTGAGCGCCGCGCCGGGCGACTGCTCGCCATCCCGCAGCGTGGTGTCGAAAACGTACACCCTCTCGGCGCCCGTGCCATCGATGCCTTGCATAGCTTCCCTCCGTTCCCGCGGCGGGAGTAAGTCATCAGTCACTGTCACGCCTCCCGCCTACCATCTTGGCTGCTCCCCTTACTCCCTACTCCGTACCTCTATCCTTCACTGCCAGTTCTCAGGCCGCAGCGATCGCACCGCCGCGCCCGCCTGCCACATCTCCGACTCTCGCATCTCCCGCAACTCCTCCTCCAGCCGCTCCTTGTAGTCGGGCGCGCTGTTGGCCTCGAGCACGATGCGGGTCTCCTCACCGGCGACGACGCTCTCGTACAGCTCATCGAAGACCGGCTCGACCGCCTCCCGAAACCGATGCCGCCAGTCGAGGGCGCCCCGCTGGGCCGTGGTGCTGCAGTTGGCGTACATCCAGTCCATGCCGTTCTCGGCGACCAGGCGGATCAGGCTCTGCGTCAGCTCCTCGACCGTCTCATTGAACGCCTCGCTGGGGCTGTGCCCGTGCTCGCGGAGCGTGCCGTACTGCGCCTCCATCAAACCCGCCAGCGCACCCATCAGGACCCCGCGCTCCCCTGTGAGATCGCTGTAGACCTCCTTCTTGAACGTGGTGGGGAAGAGATAGCCAGAGCCAATGGCAACCCCCACCGCCAGCGCTCGCTCCTCGCCGCGGCCCGTGTAGTCCCTATGGACGGCGTAACTGGCGTTGATGCCGCTCCCGGCGAGGAAGTTCCTTCGCACGCTGGTTCCGGAACCCTTGGGCGCCACCAGCATCACGTCGACGTCGTCAGGTGGCACGACGCCCGTCTGATCGTGGTAGACGATGGCGAAGCCGTGGGAGAAACAGAGCGCATCTCCCTCGCTGAAGTGCGGCCCAATGGTCGGCCACAGCGCCATCTGGCCCGCGTCGGAGACCAGATACTGCACGATCGTGGCCCGCTCCACAGCCTCCTCCCAGCGAAAGAGCGTCTCTCCGGCGACCCATCCGTCGCCCTGCGCCTTCTTCCAGGAGCGCGGTCGCTCCGGCGAACCGCCGACGATGACGTCCACCCCGTTCTCCCTCATGTTCAACGCCTGTGCCGGACCTTGTACCCCGTATCCAAGCACGGCGACTACCTCGTCGCTGAGCACCTGACGCGCCCTCTCCAGCGGGAACTCCTCCCGTGTGACGACGTCCTCTACAACACCTCCAAAATCGATCTTTGCCACGCTTGCCCCCATTCCTACGCCAGAACTAGCGAAATCAGTGTTCGGTACCCACGGCTCACTGCTGACTGCTATCGGCGCTCTTGCCGTTCTTGCCACGGACCATAGCCACTCGGCCCGTGCGCACCATCTCCTCCACGCCAAAGGGCTGGAGGATCCCATAAAGCCCGTCGATCTTCTCCTCCGTGCCTGTCACCTCGACCGTGAGCGTCTCCAGGCCCAGGTCCACCACCCGGGCGCGAAAGGTCTCCACGATCTGCATCACTTCGGACCGCTGACCATTGCTGGCCTGCACCTTGATCAGGGCCAGATCTCGCATCACCGCCGGCTGCTCCGTCACATCCTCGACCTTGATCACGTTGACCAGCTTGTAGAGGTTCTGCACCACCTTCTCGGTGTCGGTGCGCTCGC
>CAYQZG010000050.1:1354-25444 GCA_964421785.1 uncultured Anaerolineales bacterium | reverse complement strand
TTGAGCTGCACTGGCCAGCGGTGCAGGAGCGCTTCATCAGAGAGGTGAAACGGGCCTACGTGCGTCAGTGGCTGCAAGAGGGTGGCGCCCCACCAGCCACACTGGATACCTGTCGAGAGAAGATCCGCTTCTACCCCTGGCTCTACCACGAGCCGGGCCGCATCTACGTGGAGCATGGAGGACAGTACGACGCAGCCAACCACTTCCATGATTTCCTGAACCCTGTTCTGCCCCACGATCCCCAGCGCATTGAGCTGCCGTTGGGGAGCCTCTTCGTGCGCTATCTGTTCAACAAGGTGGAGGATGTCCATCCCTTCGCCGACAACGTCAAGCCACTCACGCGCTATATGAGCTGGGCCTTCCGTAAGGATCCGATCAAGGCGCTAAAGGTTCTGACGCGCCGAGGGTGGATCTTCCTCAAGGCTTTCTGGATGATGGGCCGGAAAGCGACAACGTCGGCACTCCACGCATTGGACGCGGCCCAGGCGTCGGGCAAGAAGCGAGTTCCGCTGCCGCCGGAGGTGATCGAACGGATCCAGGATCTGGCCCGCCGGCGGGTGGCCTCCTCCTGGCAGACGTGGATTGGCTCGCTGCTGCAGGGATTGATCTCGCTGCTGACCCTGCTCATCATCGGGGCTTTCCTCGGGTTGGCAGGCGTGACGCTCTTTCTGAGCAGCGGACCACGCTGGCTGGCTAGCGTCTACGCAGCTGCGGCACTCTTCGCGGCGCTCCTGCGCCACGGATTGAGGGGGACCTTCTCGTTCCTTCTGGAGCGTAACGACCTGATGGACGCCGCCTTAGAGCTGGAACGGATCCTCGAGCCAGCGCAAGGCGTACACGTCATCGCCATGGGCCACGATCATCAGCCGGCGATCCAACGCCTCAATGACGCTTGGTACGTTAACACTGGTGCCTGGGTTCCCCTCTACCAGAAAGAGGGGCCAATCGAAGGACGAGAGGCGTTGACCTTCCTCCGACTAGCCTGGGATCATAAGGGGACACCGGAGCTGCTGCGTTGGGACGACGCCGGCGGCGCGCCGATCAGAATGGCACTTTGGGATGATGCCCTAGGTGCCTGGGCGGCCTCCGCCCGTCGACCCAGTCGCTAGTCTTGCTCAGCCGCTGACACACCATCCCGCTGAGCAAATTGCCCCAATCCCTGGTCAGCGCGAGAAGTCGGCTTGGGGATCACCGGAGGAATATTCGATTGGGCTGGTGACTGGGCGAAATCGCTGTAAGCGGAGCGACAAGCGCCGCGGCGCGACCCAGGATGCGGTAGCCCGACTAGCTCTACAGGATGCCTACTTGACTGTGGTCGGCCAGGGTCAGCTTGTACGCCTTCGGCTTGATGGGCGAGCGGGTCAGGTCGACGTTCCGCCCGATGAGGCTATCCTGAATCCGCGCCGGGATGTCGCGAATGACGCTTTCCTCCAGGACAATGGCTCGCTCGATCTCGCTGTCCTCAATCTCCACATCGTGATAGATCGAGGTGAAAGGACCGATGTAGGAATTCACCACGCGGGTGCGCTCTCCAATGATAGCCGGCCCGCGAACGACGCTGTTGATAATCTCAGCGCCTTTTTCGATGATCACTCGGCTATCCACCTCGGAATCACGATCGACGTAGCCCTCGATCGCCGGCGTCAGCTCCTCCAGGACCAGACTGTTCGCCTTTAGAAGTTCGTTGGGCTCCCCGGTGTCGATCCACCAGCCTCGGTGGACGTAGGGATAGACCTTGTAGTTGTTCTCCACCAACCACTGTATAGCGTCCGTGATCTCCAGTTCCCCGCGCCAGGAAGGCGTGATGCTCTCGACCGCCTGGTGCACGCGATGGTCAAACATGTAGATGCCGACCAAGGCCAGATCGGAGGGAGGATCCTTCGGCTTCTCCACCAGATGTACCACGCGCCCCTCGCCGTTCAGCTCCGCCACGCCGTACCGCTCGGGGTGCTCTACACGGGTGAGCACAATCTGCGAGTTCCAATCCGACGCTCGGAACTGCTGCACCAACTCGCCGATGCCGCCCTGAATGACGTTGTCACCCAGGAACATGACGAAGGGCTCATCGGCCAGGAAGTCCCGGCTCACCTTGACCGCGTGAGCCAGTCCAAGAGGCTTATTCTGGTGGATGTAGGTGACGTCGACGCCCCACCGACCTCCTCGACCGACAGCGGTCTTGATGTCCTCAGCTGTGTCGCCGACCACGATGCCAATATCATCGATGCCGGCGTCGCAAATGGCCTCGATAACCCGGAACAGGATCGGTTTATTGGCCACCGGGATCAACTGCTTTGCGCTGGTGAACGTCAGGGGATAGAGGCGAGTGCCCTTGCCACCACTGAGAATCAGAGCCTTCACGTACGCTCTCCTTTCATACCTGTGTAGGACCGGCATTGTCCTACGTCAATGATCTTCCCCTATTGGGCCTCTCAAACCCAAGCAGGAGCCAAGCTGGCCCTCCAGCCCCGCTCGGCTCTCTACCCGTCAGAGAGAGGCCGAGCCCTTTCGGTGCGACGCACTTGCCGTTAGTGCGTTGCACCTGGTCGAGACGACACCCATGCTCCATCAGAAGACCCGATCAGTAGGTGCTTAACGTGGCGCCTCGCGTTGCCTCGTTCAGCACGGCACCGATGATGCGGACGTTGACGCGCTCCAGCAACTCCTTCGCCCGCTCAGCGTGCTCGCGGCGCGTGCGCCCGGCGGCGACCACCAGCAGCACACCATCGACCTTTGTGCCCAGTACCGCCGCATCGGTCACGGCGACGACCGGCGGCGCATCGAATAGAATCACATCGGCCCGGCCCTTGAACACGTCAATCACCTGCTCCATCTTGCTGGAGCCGAGGATGTCCGCCGGATTAGGGGGTAAGGGACCACTGGGCACCAGCAGAAGATTCTCCACCCCGACGTCTAGGAGTGGCGGGTCATCCAGTGCCTCGTCCTCGAGGATCATCGTCGTCAACCCGCGATCGTTCGCCACACCAAAAAGCTCGTGGAGCCCAGGGTGACGTAGATCGGCGTCAACCAAGATGGTGCGACGCTCACCCTGGGCCATCGTTACAGCCAGGTTAGCCAGCACCTGGGACTTACCCTCGTCCGGCGCGGATGAGGTGACCACCAACGACTCGACAGGCCTGTCGAGCGCAGCAAAAAACGTGAGGTTGGTGCGCAACGTACGATAGGCTTCAGCCGCCGGGCTGCGCGGATCGACCAAGGTGATCAGGTCAGGTGTTTCGGCCATGGTTCCTTCCTTTGGTTTCAGGTGCCCAAGCGTCACTTGGTGGAGGGGACGACACCCACGACAGTCAAATCGAGCTGGCGCTCAAGATCCTGGGGCGTGCGGACAACGCCGGCCTCGAGCCATTCCAGGAAGAAGATGACTACCCCGGCGATGACCAAGCCGAAGACGACGCCGGCAGCCAGCATGATCTTGGCGCTGGGAGGCCAGGACTGCCCATAGCTGGGGGGATCGCGGAGAATGGCATCAACGCGATCCTCCTTGCGCAGCTTGACGTTCTCCTCGTTGCGCCACCGGACAAGCAGATTGGCCCACGTGCGAGCGATGTCGTTGGCCTGATCACCGTCATAGTCCTCGACCTCGATCTTGATCACCAATCGATCGCCCTCGGCGGCGAAGTGTGTGTTTTGTCGCAAGCCCTCGGGCGTCATCGGCAGCTGGAGCTCGTCGATCACGTCCTGAGCCCACGTCTTGGAATTCGCCACCGTCATGTAGGAGCGCAGAAGGATCTTGGCCGACTGCGTAAGCCCAAAGTCGGGTCGGGCCGGAGAGATGATCACCTCCGCCGTCGACGTGTACTGGGGATGCTGGAGCTCGCTGAAGATCACGGCGCTGCCGGCGGTCAACAAGACGGCGACGACGATGATCCACCAGCGCTTGCGCAAGATTCTAACATAGTCGTTGAATGCCATCGGTGAGCACCTCCTTGGAACGTCAGTCAATATTCTACCATAGTAGTGGTCAATGAGCAACGGTGCGATGCACCCTCCCGGTGCGTTGCACCTCCTGTGACCAACATCAGCGGATCAGCGCAGCACGGTGCCTTGCACTTGCCGTCAGTGCGAGGCACCTGGTCACACAGAGCTCTCACGCCATCTACCATGTGCTCTCTTAAGCTGGCTTCCCAGCTGTGCGCTCTCAACAACGGCACAAGGCATTAGCTATTATCTCCTTGGGATACGCGACAAGACGTCCACCCCCAGCTCCTCCAACGTTTCTGCATCGTGGATCGTGGGATCGAGATAGTGCCAAAGGAACGCCAAGCCAACGCCTACAAACAGCGCCAGGCCGACCTTTATCGCCGGCCCCATAAGCTGAACACGTAGACTGGGCGGCATCGGAGCTGGCGCGAGTGCATCGAGCAGGTGAACAGCCGGCTCAAGGCCCTCTAACTGGGGATAATAGGCTGCGCTATTCTCCGTCAGTTCCTTGACCACCGCGTCAGCCATGGTCACGATCTGATTGGGGTCAGGCCAGGTTAGATAGACCACCAGGATCGACTGAGCGTTGTCGGTGACGAGGGCACTGGAAACAGCGGCAGCAGGACACACATCCTCCCCCATCGCGCCGAGACGCCTGGCGACCGCCTCCGCGAAAGCACCGGTCTCGGCAACGTCGGCCAGCCCATTGGCGATATACTCCGAAGTCAGCCAGGGGTAGTAGCGGTCATAGTCCAGACTCAGCCCGGCCGGCTCAGTACCGGCTGAGAAGCGCATGACTACCTGGTAGGTGGTGACCGGCGGCGCATACGTCACGACGACGTAGATGGTCACGATGGCCAGTGGCGTGACGACGAGCCACCAACGCCGCAGCAGAATCTTCGCATACGTCCTCAACTCCATAGGACACCCTCCTCGCTACCCAGAGACGGCCTCCTGCCCTAGCTAAGCGCAGCTCAGCCCTGCTCTCGAATGAATCGGCTCAGCTTCTCCTGGAAAACGGCGACATCGAAACGCTCTGCACTGGCCCGGCACGCGTCCGGGTCGATGGTGTCGGGGTCGAAGGCACGCACGGTCTCTGCCAGCGCTTCGGGCGTCTGCCGGTGAAAGAACGTCCCAGTATCACCTTCTATCACGGTATCCAGTGCACCACCCGCTCCATAGGCGATCACAGGCCGACCGGCAGCCTGCGCCTGCACCGGCGCAATACAGAAGTCCTCCATCCCCGGCAGAATGTAGGCCCGGCAACGGGCAAAGAGCTGGGGCAGATCCCTGTCGGGAACATAGCCGAGAAAGGTGATGGTGGGACCAGCCAAGGTCTGCAGTGCCTCACGATCCCGTCCGTCACCTGCGATCACCAGGGGACGCTCCAGCCGATTGAAAGCCCGCACGGCCAGATCGATCCGCTTGTACGGAATCAGACGGGAGACAATGAGGTAGTAATCCTCACGCTCGCTTGGGTGCTTGGGCGAGATCGCCCGCGGTCCCGCCCGTCGACCCGAGGGCTGAAAGCGCCGGGTGTCCACCGGCGGGTGGATGACGGAGGCATCGCGCTGATAGTAGCGGCTGATACGCTCCTTGATCTCATGGGAGATGGCAACGAAGCGATCCACCCGCTGCGCAGCACGATAGTCCCAACGGCGCAGCATAGCGATTACGGGCTGCAGAGCCACCTTCAGCGCCTCGGGCAGCGCTTCGCGGGCAGCGTAGGCCTCGAAATCCCACACGTAGCGCGTGGGCGCCAGACAGTAACAGATGTGGAGCGCGTCCCCGGTCTGCACGCCATGGCAGAAGCCAGATTTGTTGCTCAACACCAGATCGTAGCCCGATAGATCGAGCCCGGCAAAAGCCGCCGGATAGAGCAGAAGATAGGGCTGATGGTGGCGGTAGATACCCGGAAGACGGTCCATCCAGGTGGTGCGAACGTCCCAATCTCGGTAGCTTGTGGGCATCCCATCACGCCAGTACATGGACGTGAACAACGGAGCATCGGGGAACATTCCGACCAACGTCTCCAGGACATCCTCCGCCCCGCCGATCTGGTTGAGCCAGTCGTGGACGAGGGCCACGCGTTCAGTGGGTGGAAACGATTCGCTCATTCGCCAAGCTGGCCCCGCCCAGCCAATCGCTCCCGCATCGGCCGCCAGCTCATCCGATGAATTGGCGAAGGCCCCAGGCGTTCTAAGGCATCGCGATGCTGCTGCGTGCCGTAGCCTTTGTGCTGCGCAAAACCGTAGCCAGGATGCTCCTCATCGAGCTCGATCATTAACCTGTCGCGCTCCACTTTGGCGACGATGCTGGCAGCGGCCACACTCAAGCAGCGAGTGTCGGCCTTGGGAAGGGACTGCTGGGGGAAACCCAGCCCGGGTAGTTGCAAGTGATCCACCAACAACGCATCGACCTGACCACCTAGCTCGGCCACCGCACGGCCCATCGCCAGCCGCGTAGCGGGCACGATACCCCAAACGTCTATCTCCGCGGGCTCGCCCCAACCGAGGCCGATGGCCACCGCCACCTCACGGATGATGGGCAGAAGCGCCTCCCGACGCCTGGGAGTCAGTAGCTTGGAATCGCGTACACCATCAAGGACGGCAACCAGGTCATCGTGCTCGAGAGGCAGAACAGCCGCTGCAGCGCAGACTGGACCGGCCCACGCGCCGCGACCCGCTTCGTCCAAGCCGGCCACCCGACTGTGGCCAACAGCACGCAACGCGTGCTCCTCAGAGAGATCGGGATTCAGAGACGTTTTCATCCGCCATAAGAAAGGTAAGTGAAACGGCACCCGCCAGGACACACTAGACTGGATAAGCGACTATACCAGAAGCGCAGGGGGCCAGACACGATAGAACCGGAGACCTAGATTTCATCATACAGCCCTTTGATTTCGTTCAGTATGACGCGCAAGACCTCCTTCGTCATCTCAACAGACTCCCTGAGATACCGAGCCAAGAATCCGGTCTGGTCTTTGGTATCGCTTTGGTCCCGGTTTAGCCACTCGACATCCACTTCCTTCAACGCGTAGCCAGCCTTCTCAAACAGATGGAGGAGCTCAACGTCGTAGGCCGAAACCATCCATCCCTTTGGCTCATCCTTCTGCTCGAAGAACTGCAGCTGCGGAAAAACTTCCAGTGCGGCCTCGCGGCGACATGACTTGAAGCCGCACTGCGTATCGCTGATACCACGCAGGAGGACCAAGCGACGAAGCGAGCGAAAGATCACACTGCCAACCCGCCTGACGATCGAGAAACCTTCGCGCTCCGTGCCCCGGGAGCCAATCACAACGTCATATCCCTTCTCATACCAGGGGAGGAGTTTCTCCAGCTCTTCCAGCGGGGTGGACTGGTCCATGTCGCTGAAAAGGACGATCTCCCCCCTGGACTCCCGGATACCGGCCCAAACCGCCGCCGGCTTGCCCCCATGAGGGATATTGAGGAGAGAGAAGGCTACCTTGTCCCGGACGAACTGCTCGATCAAGCTCCTGCTGTTATCCGTTGAAGCATCGTTGACAACGACCACTTCCCAACGGTAGTCTCGATCCGCCAGATACCGGTACACCTCTTCCAGCACCCCCCTCTCCAAATTCTTCTCCTCATTGTAACAGGGGATAATGACCGAGAGATAGGGCCTAGGACGTTCAACATGCATCATTGGCGCTCACCAGCGTCTTTATCATGACAGATCGATCTCGGAAAGACATTCATAGCTTGACCAGACTATGATACCCACTCTAGGGCCTTTCGTCAATCCCGGTCAAGATCCGTTCCAGATAGGCCCGATCGACCGTCCGGCTGCGCTGAACGGCCCGCCGCTTCGGCAGCATCCTGGGAATGCCTAGAAGAAGCCCTGCCAACTGCCCTCTCAATCGCGCCCTGGCCGCCGCTCCACGCCAGGCTCTTAGAGCCTCAGTAGCGATACCAAGCTGCCTCCGCAACACAGTGCGCCAATGACGCCGCCAGAGATCACCGGGATAGTCCTTAACCAGCAGGTAGATGGTGTTGCGTCCATCGTAGAAGCTCGCGGTGGCCCCCCCGCCGGTGGCGCTCAACTTGTGATAGACAACGGCCCGCGGTGTATAGACACAGCGCCAGCCGGCCAGCTGAGCGCGCCAGGCCAGGTCGATATCCTCGCAAGAATAGAAGAAAGCCTCGTCCAGGAGCCCCACGTGCTCCAACATCGCGCGCCGATAGGCCGCACTGCCTCCACAGGCCCCAAAGACATACGCCTCCTCGTCATACTGGCCCTCGTCCCGCTGCCAGACACCCCGATTGCCGGGCTGACCGTCCACACGGTAGAAGTCGCCCGCTGTGTGAAACGTATCCCGCCGGTCGAAGAGGAGCATCTTGGAGGCCACCATGCCCGCCTCCGGATGGCGCTCGAAGGCAACCAGCACCTCCTCTAGCCATTGGGGGTCGACCTGGGTATCGTTGTTCAGCAGAACGACGAACGACCCGCGGGCGGTCCGCATCCCGGCGTTACAGGCGCCAGCGAAACCCCGATTCTTCTCCAGTGGCAGCACACGCGCCTCGGGATAGCGGCTCCCCAGCAATGCCAGGGAGCCGTCGGTGGAGCCGTTGTCGACCACGATGACCTCGGCGTTCTGCACTGTCTGGCACTGCAGGCTATCCAGGCAGGTGGGCAGGTGCTCAGCGCCGTTCCAGTTGGGAATGATAACCGAGACAGACGTCGCGATCTTATCCATGTCTAACGCCATCATGCTTGAACTCGGACCGACAAAAGGGTATAATAGTATCCGGTTGGCGTATGCGCCACCCGGTGGGGGGCGCCCTCAAAGCGGCGGGCGTCCTCAATTCATATTCAGCAACGCCTAAGGAGGTACCTATGGCAAAGATAACGACTTACCACAAGGGCGACATGCTCTTCGAAACCCAGCTTGGTAACCATAAGTTCCACATCGACGTGCCGGAAAGCATGGGTGGTAGCGACCGCGGCCCAACACCGCCCGAGGTCTTCGTGGCCTCGCTCGGCTCCTGCGTGGCCGCATTGGTCGCCAACTACTGCAACAAAGCTAAGTTGAACACGGACGGGTTGACAGTGGACGTCACGTACGAAAAAGCGCCCGATCCGACACGTTTGGTCAACTTGAAGGTCCAGGTTAATCTGCCCAACGCGGACGTCTCCGGCCGCGAGAAGGCCATCGAGCGCGTCGCAGACCACTGCCCGGTCCACCAGACAATCTGCAGCTGGGAGGACATCGGCTTTGAGATTGGCGAGTAGTCCGCCTGACTGAAGAAGCCGGGTTTTTCAGCATCTTCCTGAGTCCATGCCCCACTCTAGGCTGGGCCAAGAACCCGGTTTCTGGGTCTACTGAAGAAACCGGGTTTTTCAGCATCTTCCAAAACCCGGTTTCTCGTATCAACCCCTCATCCGCCGACTGTCTCCAACAGAGGACGCCCCTTCGTCTCCTGCCCGAGCAATAACACAGTCAACCCTCCAACCACGAAAGAGACGGCGTAAAGCGTCAGGGCAGCCACGAGCGAGCGCGAGAGGAGAGCACCACCCAGGCTGGGAGCGATGGCACCGGCGATGCGCGTCATGCCGCTGGCCCAACCCATGCCCGTCGCTCGCACCTCGGTCGGGTTCAGTTCCGGTGTGTAGGCGTAGAGCACGCCCCATGCACCCAGCGTGAAGAAGGACATCAACATAGCAGTCCCGACAATGAAAGGCAGGCCGCTCACCACGGCAAAGAGATACGTGAACACCCCACTGAAGATCAAATAGACCGTCAGGGTCCACTTCCGCCCCCAGTGCTCCACCAGATAGGCCGCCGAGAAGTAGCCCGGCAGTTGCGCTAGAGCCAGCAGGAAGGTGTTCTGATACGTTCTCAAGAACTCGAAGCCCCGCTCGACGAAGATGCCCGGTAGCCAGATGAAGACTCCGTAGTAGCCCAGGGAGATGGTAAACCACCCAATCCACAACATCAGCGTTGATCGAGCGAAGGGCTTCTTCCACAGCGCGGAGACCGTGACGTCCGCCGTCCGCTTCTGCACCTCAAGGCGGTCAACGTCCAGTGTGACGCCGTTTTCCCGGGCTACCCGCTGCAGCACCTGACGTGCCTCCTCCTCCCGCCCCTCGACAAGGAGATAGCGCGGTGACTCGGGGATATGCCTACGGATGAAGTAGACCAGGGCCCCTGGCAGTGCCGAGACCGCCAGCAAGACGCGCCAGCCCACGTTCGGCGCTCGGGGCAGGATCAACCAGGCCAGGCCGGCCACGATGATGGTCCCCAAAGCCCAGAAGCTCTCCAGCAGCACCAGATAGCGCCCGCGATTCCGCTTGGGCAGATACTCGGAGAAGACGGCGTAGTCGACCGGCAGTGTGCCGCCCACACCAAAGCCGGTGACAGCCCTAAGCACGAGCAGCCAGATGTAACCGGGGGAGAGAGCGGACAAGAAGCCGAAGACCGAGTCGACCAGCACTGTGAGCTGGAAACCGATCTTCCGTCCCACGTAGTCCGTGATGGTGCCCCAGAACCAGGCTCCGACCAGCATGCCCACGAAGATAGCCGTGCCGATAAGCCCTGCCTGGGCCGACGTCAGCGACCATTGTCTGATGACGTTCGGTATGACGTAGGAGATGATGATCACCTCCATCGCGTCGGCGGCCCAGCTGGCGCCGCATACGGCCAGTAGCTTATACTGGAATGGCCCGACGCCGATCTGCTCGACGGCCTCGCCAACAGTCATAGTTCTCTCTTGCGTCATAGGTCAACCCCCTCTCGATGCTCAGGCGGATCTGCAATCCGCCGTGTAGATGCAGGTATCTCTCTCGATCCTATTGTATCACAAGACGGGATGAATGAGCAACTCCATGTCGAGGCATGTTCAACCCGCGTCCTCAGCATCATCCGCTGGTCTCAACTGTTGGCGGGGAAGCTCTTGACATCCGACCGAAGTGCTTCGTGCAGAGCCTTCGCGACCTTGCGGTCAGCGACCGACATGGGCAGTTCGTCCAGATCCGTGGGCAGCATCCAACGGACCGCGGCGCAGTCCAGACACCGGGGCTCACCATCGTCCAACCGACACCAGAAGGCATGCAGCGTGATGCGGAAATGGGTGTAGGCGTGCTCCACCACCGTCAGCCGCTGCCCCACCTCAATGGTCACGCCTAGCTCCTCCTCCATCTCACGGACCAGACACCTTGGCAGGCTCTCGCCATCCTCGCACTTACCACCGGGGAACTCCCACATACCACCGAGCATATCATCGACGTTGCGCTGAGCCACCAACACCGCGCCATCGTCACGAATGGTTATGGCTGCGGCGACGTCGTAGTGAGGCGTCTTCCGACGCGGGCGCCGCACCGGCAGCGCCTCTTGCTCACCCTCGGCGTAGGCCGAACAGAGATCGTGCAGTGGGCAGCGATGGCAGGATGGGCTGCGCGGCACGCAGACCGTGGCCCCGAGTTCGATCAGGGCCTCGTTGAACGGCCCTGCCTGCCCCTCGGGCAGCAGGTCGGCCGCCAGTTGCCTCAGCCTCCGCTTCGTGGTGGAACGCGTCACGTCGTCCTGGATGCCGAACAAGCGACAGAGCACCCGCCGCGCGTTCCCATCCACAGCCGGCACACTTTCCCCAAAAGCGAGTGACGCGATGGCACCAGCGGTGTACGCTCCCACGCCGGGCAAATCCTCCAGCTGATCGAAGCGCCCCGGCAAATCACCATCGCTCGAAGCCAACAGCTGCCGGGCGGCCTGGTGAAGCCGGCGCGCGCGGGCGTAGTAGCCCAGTCCTTCCCAGAGCCTCAGCACATCCTCCAACGAGGCATTGGCCAGCGCCTCGACGTTAGGAAACCGCTCCAGGAATCGCTCATAATAGGGGATGACGGTATTGACTTGAGTCTGCTGGAGCATCACCTCCGCGACCCAGACACGATAGGGGGTGCGTTCGCGTCTCCAGGGGAGATCACGGGCGTTGCGTGCAAACCAAGCCAGCAGCCGCCCGGCGACCTCCTGGCGTATCTCGGCCTTCTGATGGTCAGAACTGTTCTGATCCATACCCTGAGCGCATTCCATAAGATCCCTCTTCGTAACTATACCGTGCCGCTGGCAGAGGACAAGTCTGGGTTAGATCGACTCGGCGCGAGATTGTGCAACCACGCGATTTCTGCTATCATTGAGGACCAGGAAGCTAAAATGAAAATTGGCATCATCTCCGATACCCATGACGATCTGCGTGCGCTGGAGCGCGCCCTTGATATCTTAAGGACCGAAAAGGTCAACACGTTGCTCCACTGCGGCGACCTCTGCGGCCCTGCCACCATCGAAGCGTTGGGCGGCTTCAACACTTGGATCGCGCGTGGGAACATGGATCGTCACATCGAGCTGGAGCCGACAGCTGAAAAGACGATTGGTGCCGGCCGACTAGCCGACCGCCATCGTCTGATCCTGAATGGCCATTCGGTAGCTCTGACACATGGCCATCGGAAAAACGAACTGAGAAGAATGATCAACGCCGGTGAGCACGCTTACGTGTTCCACGGCCATACCCATCGGTGGCGCGATCGCCGCTTCGGCCCAACACGGGTGATCAACCCGGGAGCGCTGGGTGGAATACGGTGGCAGCAACGTTCCTTTTGTATCCTTGATATGGCATCGGATGAGGTGACCCTCGTGAAGGTCTGAGCGATCTCAAGGGGGCAAAGAAGCACCACCGGTGCCTTCTTCCTTGTGAATCTTTACCAAGTGCAGGCCGAGTGCACTGGAAGAGGTGACTGCGTCGACCCGAGGTGAGGTAACTTATGAGCAAGGAGCTGTTTCACTTCTCGACCACAGTAGAGGTCCGCTGGCGAGATATAGATGCGATGAACCACGTCAACAACGCCGTGTACTTCACCTACCTAGAACAGGCCCGCGTTCATTACTTGCGTGAACTAGGCCTTGTTCCAGATGTGCCCTCAGGTATCGGATTCATCCTGGCCGAGGCCAGTTGTCAGTTCAAATCTCCGCTCACGCTGGGCGAACGTGTGACCATCTACATCCGAGTCAGCGAGCTGGGCCGCTCTAGCTTTGCGTTCGCGTATCGCATCGAAGGCGAAGAGGGACGCCTGGCAGCAGAGGCCCATACCACACAGGTGCGCTACGATTACGAAAAGAGACGTTCTGTCCCCCTCTCTGACGCGTGGCGCCAGGCAATTGTCGCCTTCGAACCGGCACTTTCATCTCAACCAATGTAGGCTATCGTAACAAGGAGATCGATCAATGACTTCACAAAGACTAGAGGCTTGCCAGCTGCGCCAGGCTTGTGATCCCACGCAGTTCGGATTTGAGACGACAGAGGAGCTAGAGGACCTGAGCCAGATGATCGGGCAAGAGCGAGCGGTTAGCGCTGTTCGCTTCGGCATCGGCATTCAACGCGATGGGTATAACCTCTACGCCTTAGGGCCTAGCGGCACCGGAAAGCGGACGACGATCTCCCAGTTCCTCGAAAGAAGAGCTGCCGAGGAGCCAGTCCCTTCCGACTGGTGCTACGTCAACAACTTCGAGGATACGCACAAGCCCAACACCCTGGAACTCCCACCGGGAAAGGGACTCCAACTGCGCGACGATATGGAGCAGCTGGTCGAGGAGCTGCGCACGGCCATACCGACCGCCTTCGAAAGCGAGGATTACCAGACACGCAAACAGGAACTGCAAGAGGAATTCCAAGAGAAACAGGAGGCAGCCCTTAACAAAATCCAGGAAAGAGCCAAGGAAAGAGGCATTGCCCTGATCCGCACCCCGGTCGGCCTGGCCTTTGCTCCCGTAGAAGAGGGTGAGGTGGTCAGCCCCGACGAGTTCCAGAAGCTGCCCGACGAGAAACGCGAGCAGGTCAAGGAGGACATCGCCGAGCTCCAGGAAGAGCTACAAGAGACGATGCGCCAGGCGAGACAGTGGGAGCGAGATGCGCGCTCGAAGATCAAAGAACTGAACCGCCAGGTGGCGATGCTTGCTGTGGGACATCGCATTGAGGAACTGCACTCGGCGTACGCCGACATCAAATCGGTGGTAGCATACCTGGAGGCGGTTAAGAACGACGTCGTCGACAACGTCGACGACTTCCGCGTGACCGGCGAGGAAGAGCACGAAGCCATCTTGGGCATGCCTATGCAGCGTATTCGCGAGGCCAAATTTCGCCGCTACCAGGTGAACGTCCTGGTAGACCACAGCGAATCGAAGGGCGCTCCGGTGGTCTTCGAAGAGCATCCCACCTACAACAACCTCATCGGACGCATCGAGCACATCGCCCAAATGGGCGCGCTGGTGACCGATTTTAACCTGATCAAGCCTGGTGCCCTCCACCGAGCCAATGGGGGCTACCTGCTGGTCGATGCCCGCGAGCTCCTGATGCAGCCGTACGCGTGGGAGGGTCTCAAGCGCGTTATCCGTGCGCAACAAGTGCGCATTGAGTCTTTGAGCCAGGCCCTGAGCCTGGTCAGCACGGTCTCGCTCGAACCGGAGCCCGTGCCACTAAAGGTCAAGATTGTGTTGATCGGAGAGCGACTACTCTACTACCTCCTCAACCAGTACGACCCGGATTTCAGCGAGCTCTTCAAAGTGGAGGCCGATTTCGACGACGAGATGCCCAGGACGCCAGAGAACGATCAGCTTTATGCCCAGCTTATCGCCACAATTGCCCGGCGTGAGGAGCTGCGCCCCTTCGATCGCGAGGCCGTGGCTAGGGTCATTGAACGGAGCAGCCGCATTGTGGGCGACACGAAGAAGCTCACCACCCATCTGTTGAGCATCGCCGATTTGTTGGAGGAGGCGGACTACTGGGCCGACGAGAAAGGCAACGGCGTCGTGACTGTCACGGATGTCCAACGCACGATCGGTGAGCAGATCAACCGTGCGGACAGGCTGCGGGAACGCACGCAGGAGCACATCCAGCGCGGCATGATCCTTATCGACACAGAAGGAGAGAAAAGCGGACAAGTCAACGGCCTTTCGGTCATCGCACTCGGGAATTACGCCTTCGGACGACCGAGCCGGATCACGGCGCGCACGCGGCTGGGCAAGGGTAACGTCGTTGATATCGAGCGCGAGGTCGAGCTGGGTGGACCAATTCACTCCAAGGGTGTGCTGATCCTCTCCAGCTATCTTGGTGCCCGGTACGCCCCTGAACACCCCCTCTCGCTGTCGGCAAGCCTGGTGTTCGAGCAATCCTACGCCGGCGTCGAGGGAGACAGCGCATCCCTGGCCGAGCTATGCGCCCTTCTCTCAGCGCTCGCCGATGCGCCGATCAAGCAGTCTCTCGCAGTGACCGGGTCGGTCAATCAACATGGCGAGGCCCAACCCATCGGCGGGGTCAACGAGAAGATTGAGGGATTCTTCGATACCTGCAAGGGCAAGGGCCTGACGGGCGACCAGGGTGTCCTCATCCCGGTCTCGAATGTGGAGCACCTGATGCTGCGGGAGGACGTGGTCGAGGCCGTGGAGCGAGGTGATTTCAATATCTACGCGGTTAAGACCTTGGACGAGGCCATCGCGCTACTGACCGGCTTGCCCGCCGGCGAACGTGACGAGGAAGGCAAGTTCCCGGCAGGAAGCATTAACCAGCGTGTCGAGGCTCGCTTGATCGAACTGGCGGAAAAGCAACGCGATTTCGCCGAAGGCCCTGAAGAGCAGATCTCCGAGGAGTCCTCGGAGTAGAGGGATAGAGTCATCCCTGGGACAAGAGCATCCCTGGAGAGACACATCAAGCACTGAGGAGTGACCACCAAGGCTATGAGCGAACAGGAAGAAGAGCTGACCATCCAGCGCATCCTGATCGGGCTGGACACATCACATCACAGCTTGGCAGCCCTAGAAGCCGCGGCCGAGCTGGCCAGCAGCCTGGGAGCGGAATTACACGGGATTTTCGTCGAGGACGTTAACCTACTGCGCGTGGCGGAGCTCCCGGTGGCGCAGGAACTTCAATTTCCCTTTGCCACGCAAGCAAGATTGAACCCCAGCCGTATGAGGCGCCAGCTTCGAGCTCAGGCACAACAGGCCCGCCAGGCGCTCTCGTCAATCTGCAAGCGGGAGCGGATTGAATGGTCGTTCCAGGTCTTGCAGGGTGACGTATCGGCGAAAGTCCTGGAAGAAGCATCCAAGGCGGATCTACTCTGCGTGGGAAGGGCTAGCCGTCCCGTGATGCATCAACCGAGCATGGGCTCCACGGCAGAAGCAGCGGCGACCGGAGCACCCCGATCCGTGCTTCTGATCTCGCGTGATAGGCGGATCCACCCACCCATCGCGGTGCTGTACGAAGGATCGCCTGACACCGAACGAGCACTGCTTCTGGCCTCCCAGCTTGCCCAGGACATGGGAGGCCTCCTTTCGGTTCTCGTTCCCGCCGCTGCGTCAGGCTCCTCCAAGGAACTCCAGAGGCGAATCACCGAGGGACTGAATGTCGAGGGGCTGGTGATCCGGTATCGAGAGCTCGCTGGCTCCGGCGTGATGTCCCTCATCAATGCTGTTCAGACCGAAGGGACCGGCATGTTGGTGCTCAGCAGATCCTTCCTGGCTTTGGAAAGCATCAAGAAGCTCCTGAGCGAAGTGCATTGCCCGGTGCTCCTGGTACGCTAGCGCTGTTTCCCATAACAGACCTTGGCTCTTCCCTAGCTCCTAGCCCTAGTCCTCGGGGGCGGTTTGTCCACTAGGACGCGACGCGCCCACTGGGAGCTGGCACGTCGCTACTCTCTGAGATCCAAAAAGCCCTCGCTCTTTCAAGAGAGCGAGGGCTTTGCTATTGATGCGGCTCAACCCTATGCTTCGTCCTCGGCCTTCTTCACCTTCGGTTCTACGTCGACAATGGTGGCCCCCTGTGCCTCCTCCTGCTCCGATGCTTTTGGGGGCTCAATCATGGGGGGTTCCACATCCCCGTGCATCGTGGTCTTACCACGCAGGAAGGCACCCTCGTTTAGCAACAGCGAATTGATCGTCAGGTTCCCCCACACACGGCCGTTCTCCAGGATCTCCACCTTGTTTCCGTCGATGTCCCCTTTGACCGCGCCCGAAATGGAGATGTTATGAGCCGTGACGTCCGCAATGACCTTAGCCCCCTCACCAATAATCAAGTTACCGGTGACATCAATCGTGCCCTCGAACACGCCCTCGATCCGGGCACCTCCATCAGACTGGATGTCGCCCCGGAAGCGGGCGTTGGGACCGATCACAGTCTCAATCTGCAGAGACTTACCTGACAGCTTTCTTGACGGTTTTTCTTCCTTCTTTCCTCTTCCGAACAAGTTTTCCTCCTCGTTTCAAATAGACGAGCGATACCCGATGTTATGGTATACCGGTTCACTACAGCTGTCAACTCGGATCGGCGATGACGACACGCCGTGCCTCCGTCAACGCCCGCTCCTCCTCCTTGGCCAACGTCCTGGACGAGGTCCAACCCTCGACTGGCTTGGCATAGACTCGGGTTGCATCACGACCGTAGAGGGCTGAGATAACCAAGCCGTCCCCGTCGCCATCGACCATCGCCAGCGAGAAGCTCTGATCCCCACCGGTGTCCTCAAATGCACTATAGCGCACAAGGCCGATACCCTGCACGCAGCGTATCAAGGTCCGATCGATCTCCTCCATCTGAACAACTAGCCGCTCCGTGCGCGCGTTTATCTTCGAGAAGCGGGCAGCCAGCCTCTCCAACGCTGCCGCGAAGCTCGGCTCTTCCTCGCTGGAGAAGAGGCTCTCATAGCGGCGCTCCAATCGGCGCAGGCGCGCCTGCAGATCAAACACCCAGACAGCCACCACTGCCAATAGCACGCTCAACGCCAAAGACCAGATCAACAATGCAGTTTCCATCGTCGGTCATTCACCTCCTACTCGACGCGCAACGGCCCGAGGATGACACGATCACCAGCCAAGTCTCCTGACAAGTCTACCACAGGTAAGCGACGCTGAGAAGTCATACCATACATCCCAACTTCCAAACGATAGTCGCCGGGCGGCAGGTCATCTGGAAGGAGCAAGCGGTAGGGGTCGGTAAAGGTCTGTCCCGGAAGCCACTTTGGGAACCATAAAAAGGTAGGGGCAGAGCCACCGAGCGGCGTGTAGTCCCAACCCGCCACAGGTCTCTCGGCCTCGTCGATCAAGTGTATGAAGACCGTCGCGCTCTCGCGTGGAGAGGCTAACGCGCGCCACGTAAGCGTCAGACGGAGCGCATCCCCTGCTTCCACAGGCAGAGGCTTCTCCCAGAAGGCGAGACGGGACCGGAAGCCGTGGCGAACACGGGCCTGCATCAGGCCGATCTGGTTGTCGAGATTCGCCAGCGCCGCTCTCAGCGTTCTAGCCCGCGGGGTCTCCTCGCCGGGCAGTACAGTGACGCTCTCTAACGCCACCGTCGTCTCGCCACCCGAAAGGGGGAGCTCCGCCCGACCACCGGTCAGATCGGCGTAGCCAAGTCGAAGCGGATAGTCACCCGGCGGCAGACTAAAGGGCACCAAAAGTTCGTACTGCTCCACCACGACCTCACCGGGTTCCCACTGCGTCGTCAGCAAGCGGCTGTCCGTCGTCCAGCGAGCCTCGACCGCTCCCAACTGGGCGTACGGCATCCAGATGCCCCCCATCTGTTCCTCAACGCCCTGATACAGGGTCAGCTCCAAGGGTTCCCCAGCTCTGACAGTTGTCGTGGACAGATCGTAGCCCAGGACACGTACGCGACCGTCGGCCCAGAGATCCAACGGATGCGACGGCTCGGCCTCCGTCACAGGAGGGGGCTCAACCCGATAAAACGTGCCCTCCGGTACCAGGCGAAAGCCGGCGCGCCGAATGGACGGGCGGAAATCGGGCAAGTAGACGGGGCCTTCGTCGATGCGAGACCAGACCGCCTCCGCCCACGGCGTGGCCGTGGAGACATAGTCCAGTCTCACGTCCGCCTCATCCAGTCGCATCCCTTCGGTGTAGCTGTGAACCCAAAGAGGCGTCAGATACTCCCAGGCGGAGAGCAGCGCTGCCCCCTCCCCCTCTCCATCGAAGCGACGATGGACAGCATCGACCCAAGCCTCGGCAGTGGTGAAGTCGCGCAGGGAGATGCCACGGGAGAGGTTCTGGGCAGCTCGCACCACGGGCCAGGGCAGCAGAACTGCAGCCAGCAGCACGGGCATAAACGGCATCCCAGGCGAAGGTGACCGCGTCGACCCGATCACCCGCATCCTTCCATCTCGGTGCGACGCACGTGCCGTTAGTGCGTTGCACCTGTCACCCGAATCCATAAACTCCCGCCCCCAGTCCAGGAGCGCCCAAACGCCAAGGCCTGCCGCAGCAGCCAGCGCTGAGAAGGGCAGCAACAAGTACGCCATCACGTCCTGCACGGTGTTCAAGGTAAAAGCGAGATGACCTAGAATAAACACACCCGCCAACAGAGCCACCTTGGGGGCATGGCGGACCAGGGTGACCAACCCCACAGGTATGAGGAGAATCACCGGCAGGAGGAACTGCAGCCGCAGGAGCGACCAGAGGACCAAGGCCCGGTCCGGTTGATCCGCCAGGCCAAAGTGAAACAGATTGACCCGCAGCCCGCGAGCCGTGACGTGCCTGACGAAGCCGTCCCAGGTGTTCATATCGATAGGGCCGAAGGGCGCGCTGGGGCTGCGCAGCGGGTAGTAGAGAAGCGGGCTCAACCCGAGGAGCAAACACCCGGTCAGCAGCAACAGCGTCCGCCACCGAAACAGCACGCCCGCACGCACGACCAGGATGAAGAGACCGTAGGCCGGCGCACCCATCAACGTAATGGGATGATGCGTGACGGCCAAGCCGAGCGCCACAACGAAGGCAGCCAGCCAGCCGTCACGGCCGGTGCGCCACCAACGCGCCAACAGCCAGAGGTGCGTGACGGCCAGCGCAGCGCTGACGATGTGGGCGTTGGCGTGGATAGCGTGCTGCCAGAGATCGGGGGCTGCGGCGAGAGCGAGGGCAGCGAAGAGGGGAGCCAGCGCGGAGGAAAGACGACTGCCGACCGCTGAATTGCGCCGCGCCTGTTGCAGAACAGACTGCACGTCACGGACGAGCAGATAGACAGCCGTGACGGTCCATGCGCCCACGGCGCCAGACAGCAGATTGGTGCGGAACGCAACAGTACCCACCGGCACGATTAGCTGCCATGCCTTCGCCAACAGGGTATAGAACGCGTAGCCCGGAGGATGGGCGATGCCCAGAATGGCCGGGATGAACTGGTACTCGGAAGGATCACCGAAAAGGGTTCCCGGGGCTGCGGTCCCGGCGTAGAGCGCGAAAACAGCCAGGAAGAGCAGAGCGGGAAGCAAAGCCGTGAGTTTCGCTCTGGGTAACTCCGAGCCCGCAGATACTGAGGACATAGGCCTAGCCATTCTCGACCAACCTCAAATTGAACAACAAGACAACCCAGACAAAGCAGTGCGTTGCACGTTCCAAGCTGAGCGCAGCCCAGCCGCGTGCGACGCACCTTGCCCCCATCCCTGGGCCGCATGTAGCGAATCGGTCACGCCGTAAGGTGACTGCGGCGACCCGGGATGTAGCCGTTCTCTTCAAGGTAGCTGAGGACGTGGGTGACGCTCTCATCGACCGTCTGTTCCGCCGTGCGGCAGACGATCTCCGGATTCTCAGGTGCTTCGTAAGGATCGGAGACGCCGGTGAAGTTGTCGATCTCTCCGGCGAAGGCCTGCTCGTACAGCCCTTTCACGTCGCGCTCGGCGCAGACTTCTAGAGGACAGTCGACGAAGACTTCGATGAACCGCGCCCCTTCCTCAATCTCCCTGCGAGTCCGGGCCCGGCGCTCGCGATAGGGCGAGATGAACGAACAGATGACAGCCACACCGTTCCGGGAGAGCAGCTTCGCCACGAACGTGACCCGCTTGATGTTCTCGTCGCGGTCCTCCTTCGTGAACCCCAAGTCACTGGTCAGGTGCTGGCGGACGATGTCGCCATCCAGTCGCTCGACCGGCAAGTCGCGACTCCGCAATGCCTCTGCCAGTGGTTCTGCAATCGCCGTCTTACCCGAACCGGACAGACCCGTAAACCATAACGTAAAGCCCTTCTGATCACACAATGTTCTAGTAGCTCCTTCTGATCAAACACCTATAAGGTGCCTGGGCGGCCTCCGCCCGTCGACCCGTGGCAGCGGTCGTACAGACGAGAGAACCTTTGAACGCCTGCTAGGCCGGATGTATTGCGCCGATGACGGCGCGAAGATCCGTCTCGCTGATAGCACCACGTCGCAGCAACAGTGGAGGCCAGGCGGAACAATCGAGAATCGTCGAGGCGACACCCACCCGACAAGGTCCCCCATCGAGAATCAAGGGGATGCGTCCGCCGAGCTGCGCCTCGACCTGCTGAGCGGTGACAGGGCTGGATCCCCCCGAGATATTGGCGCTCGTCACCGCCAGGACGCCACCTGCATCGCGTATCAGGCGCCGCGTCAGTGCCAGGTCGGGTACCCGCACGGCCACCGTGGGCCGCTCGCTGATTGCATCGGAGACCGAGGCCTTCTTCAGTAGCACCAGCGTCAGCCCTCCGGGCCAGAACCGATCGGGCAGAGCCTGGCATTGATCCGGGAGCAGGGCAACTGGATCAAGCTGCGCCGCGTGGGAGAGGAGCAGGGGAATCGGGAGGTCCCTTGGTCGCTCTTTGACCTGATAGAGACGTTCCACAGCGCCGTCGTCCCAGGGATAAGCGGCCAGGCCATAAACAGTGTCGGTCGGAAAGGCGACCAAGCCACCTGATCTCAAGAGCTCGACGGCGCGCCGTCCTCCGACTTCGCTTCGCGCCTCGATAACGTCAGTCCTCATCATCATGCATGACACACACGACCGCCGCGAGCGTCGAGACGCCCGTGGCGGCGATAGATACAGCACGGTTCCATCGTTCAGCGAGAACAAGTATAGCACGCCTACCCGCAGTGTCAACCCGATCCCGCGATGTGAATCAACAATAAGCTGATTCCATTGGCCCTCTTTCCCTTCAACATGGATCTGCGCCGCACCTAACCAAGGGAAGAGGAGGACCTCGACGGCACGCACAAGCCCTGGAGAGGCAGGATCTCGCGGGCTCGAGAGATCCTGCCGGCTCCCTCGCGAGGTCTTTGACGCTAGGCTGTCTTCGCCTCTCCCGTCGTCACGCCCAGCATACAGAGCATGGCCAGGACGAAGAAGCCCGGCGTGACGAGGAAGATCGTGTTGTAGTTGTTCCCCGTCAGGTCGATCACCCAGCCGTTGAGAATCGGCCCCACCACGGCGGCCAGCGTGCCGGCTACGTAGTAAAGCCCGGTGTACGTCCCCAGAGACGCCTCCGAAGGCGAGGTGTCAACCACCATCGGCAGGCTGTTGATATTGACCAGCGACCAGGCTACACCACCCACCGCCAGCAGGCCGACGATGGCGGGCACTGTGGGCGTGAAGAAAGCGACCAGCAGCAGCGCTGCGAAGACCAACAGTCCGGCGATGATGGTCCGTTTGCGCCCGAACCGCGTGGCGATGAACCCGCTAGGGATGGCGAAGACGATGAAGGTGACGTAAGCCACACTGAGGATCAGGCTCGCCGTCGACTCGCTCACGCCCAGGGTCGCAACGCCGTAGGAGCTGAAGAAAGTCTCAATGGCGTTGTAGCCCACGAACCAGAAGAAGATGGCAAGAATCAAGAACGTCAGACTGCGCGCGTTCTCCGTCGGGATCTCCCGCAGGGCGGAGAAGACCCCCAGCCCCTCCTCCCGCTGGGCGGCCGACTCAACCAGCTGCGACGGCTCCTTAACCCGCCAGAAGAGGATACCGACGGCCACCAAAGTGATCAGCCCGCCGATCCAGAAGGGGAGCGGACGGTGGATCTTGTAGAGCAATCCACCGACCAGAAAGGCGAAGACGCCGCCCAGGCCGCCCATCAGGTTGATCACCCCGTTCGCCTTGGAGCGGAGTGGCGAGGGAACCAGGTCCGGCATCAGGGCGATGACGGGGGTGCGGAAGGCCGCCATGGCCAGCAGCATCACGCCCAACGCGGCGATGAAAGCCACGAATAGCCCGGTGAGCTGCCCGACCTGACCGTTCAGACCTGCCGGGATCATCTGAGGCGGGAGCGGGATCAGAACGAAGGCCAGCACGGCAATGGGAGCGAAGGCAATGATGTAGGGCATGCGGCGGCCGATGCGCGTGTACGTGCGGTCGCTTAACGCTCCGGTAATAGGCTGGATGAAGAAGGCAGCGATGTTGTCGAGCGTCATGATGAAGCCGGTCAGCGTGGCGCTGAGGCCGAAGCCGAAGGTCGACGCCTCGAAGGCCGGACCGCCGGCCTGAAGGTAGATGGGGACGTAGGTGTTGTAGATGGCCCACATGACGCTGGTGGAGAAGAAGCCGAAGCCGATGAGAAAGGTCTTCCTGTAGTCGAGTCTCTGGTTCATAGAAGCTCCTATCGTAAGGTCGCCGAAAACTTGGTGCTAGCGTATCATAGATTGATGGATTGGACAAGCGGACTAGGCGCGCCGCAGCGCCCTCACGGCGCTCTCGACGGAGCGGCGGTGCCGACCGCTCAGCGCCGGGTCGGCGGCCCAAGCCTCGTAGCGTGGCAGCAGGGGCACGAAGGCCGGCATCAGCTTCTTGCTCATCTTACGCACCGCGTCGCACAGCACCCAGGTGGCGGCGGGATCCTCTGGCGGCACATGGCGGGCCAGGAACTCGCGCACCGGCGCGACCTCTCCCCTGGCAGCCAGGCGGATGGCGAAGCTGACAGCCTTCCGCACGTCGCGATCCTCGGCGTGCAGCAGCCGCTCGGTCAGCGCCAGACAGTGCTCGGTGTGGGCCGCGTGCTTCATCGGCAGCCGGCCGACGACGGTGACGCCTGTGCGCTGCACCCACTTGTTCCCGTCGTCCAACCAGGCCTCCATCGCCGGCAGCCACCCCTCGGGATCCCTGCGCACGATGGGCTCCACAGCCCGCATCGCCATCTGGTCGGCGTCCTCCCAGGTGACGCAGCTGCGGCATAGCTCCATCAGCAGCGGCAGGACCCTCTCGGGCTCAGCCAGCTCCATCTTACCCAGCGTATAGACGGCCACCACACGCCCCTCACGCCCGTAGGCGTCCCACAGCAGCCGCGCTAGCGGGATGAAGTCGTCCACACGCTGGCGGGCGACCTTCCCCACCGCCCGACCGATGGAGCGCAGCACCTTGACCGGGATGCCGACCGTCTCCTGC
>CAYQZG010000050.1:0-1254 GCA_964421785.1 uncultured Anaerolineales bacterium | reverse complement strand
GCCTTGATCCCCGCCGTGCTCTTCGGCTCGAACTGGAGCCACAGCTCCCGCAGCGCCCCCGCAGTGGCGCTTGGCCCATCCGGATCATAGCCCTCAAGAATCCGCCTAACCTGCTCTGAAATCTCCATGCTCCCCATACCCCCACCTCCCTACTTCCTACTTTTTACTCCCTACTCCATCCCTGAGCCAACCGGCTATCCGCCCCGCGATGCTCCTTCCTATGTTCGGCAGCTCCCGCAGCCCCGCCTCGCCTCGTGCTTCGTAGATCTTTGCCACGCTCTCCGGCAACTCGTCCACCGTCCAGGCCGCCTTCCGGTAGGCCCAGATGCGATAATCGCTCGCCTGCTCCAGCTCCAGATCGTAGGTGCGGAGGAACAGCCGCTCGGCCACACGCTTGTTGACCGCCAGTGGCCCCGGCGCGACGTAGCGCGGCATACGGTCGAGCAGGCCATGCCGCTCGCAAAGCTCGCGGATCATCAGGCCCAGGCGAGCCACGTAGGCCTTCGCCGGGCTATAGGTCGGCTCGCCGCCCGGTTCCCAGTCGTAAAGCTCGCGCACGCGGGGCACCAACGCCGGGTCGAACCGCCGGAAAGCCTCCAACGTCCGCCGAGCCTGGACACCGTCCATCGTCAGCCCGCCGCCCATCACGAACGTCCCACCGTGGTCCTTGGTGGCGCGGATGACCTCCTCAAGATGCGCCTCGTCGTCGCCCACGAAGGGCAACACGGGCATCAGCGCCGTGCCGACCTGGATGCCGGCACCGGCCAGCCTCTCCATCGCTTGCAGGCGGCGTCGCACGCCGGGGCTGCAGGGCTCAAACGCGCGCTTCAGCGCCGGATCGAGGCTGCTGATGCTGTAGACGACGCCCACCCAGGCCCGCTCGTTGATCTCCATCAGCAGGTCCAGATCGCGGGTCAGAAACGGCGAGCGCTCGACGACGAACAGCGGGAAGCCGAAGTCGCGCACCACCTCCAGCATCCCGCGCGAGAGCCGGTAGCGGTCCTCGGCCGGCCGCTGCCAGTCGCCCGCCGTAATCACCTCCCGCTCTCGACCAAACAGCTCGCCCCGCAGCAACTCCACCGCGTTGACCTTCACCTGGATCAGGCTGTCGAACGTATCCGGATCGCGCCGGCCCAGGTAGCGGCTGCCGCGCGAGTAGCAGAACTCACACCCGCTGCGGCAGCCGACGTACGGGTGGGCCGTGTACTTGCCCCAGAACCAGGGGCCGTCCACGTGCTTGTGGACGTTGAGGAT